>NZ_JAKQYH010000065.1:0-35407 GCF_022343545.1 Streptomyces arenae | reverse complement strand
AAAATCCACCTGATCGTCGATCGCCAGGGCCTGCCCCTGTCGATCGGCATCTCCGCCGCCAACCTCCACGACAGCCAGGCACTGATCCCGCTGGTCCGCGGCATCCCACCCATTCGCTCACGTCGCGGCCCAAGGCGCCGTCGGCCCGCCAAGCTGCACGGCGACAAGGGATACGACTACCACCACCTGCGGCGATGGCTCGCTTCCCGCGGCATCCGGCACCGCCTTGCCCGCAAGGGCATCGAGTCGTCCCGGCGGCTGGGCCGGCACCGCTGGGTGGTGGAGCGGACCGTGTCCTGGCTGTCCGGCTGCCGCCGTCTGCACCGCCGCTACGAGCGCAAGCCGGAACACTTCCTCGCCTTCACAGCCATCGCCGCGACCCTCATATGTCACCGCCGACTGACCAAGTGAAATGACGTCTAAGAGCTTCACCGCGTGGTGGAAGACCCACGCCGATCAGGGCAACGCCGTTGGTGATCTCGACTGGGAGGTCCCGCGCGATCCCGACCGGCCCTCACGCAAGGGCCTGCCGGGTCAGCGCACCTACCTTGATGAGCGCGGTGCCGTGCCGGCGGCCATGGAGACACTCGAACGTGCTGGACTCAATACGGTCAGTACAAGGCCGCTCAAGACGAATGACAGCGGCCTGACCTCTCACGGTTAGGGCCTGTCCGACGGCTCCCGTCCCGGCCCCGCACCCGACAGCAGTGTCACCCGAACGGCCCAACATGACGTGTCGCCCACATGGATGAACATCAAGCTGACTAGTGCCCCAACCGAGGCAATCCGTGAAAGGCGAACCAAATGCGCATTCGACGAATCCTCGCCGCCGTCATCGGCACAGCAGCCCTCGCCGGACTCGGCCTTACAGGCGCTGCCACGGCCACCGCCACAACCGCCACCGCCACAACCGCCACCCCCGCCGCCCTCACCCCGGGTGAGTGCGAGCAGGGCGGCGGAACGGTCGATCGGTCGACCACGTCCGCGGCCGGGCTCCCGATCTGCAAGGGCGGCAAGTACAACGGGCAGGATGTCGACTGAACCCGACTAGGCGCCCCGCAGCCACGCGCTGCGGGGCGCTCCCATCCGAATCTCCTGACCGTCCTCGCAGCGCGATGACACGGAGCGCTGTGCAGCGTCTCCGTCCTCTTCCAATGCCCTTGTGATCTTCGCGTTGGCGGCTTCCTCGTGGCCGTCGATGCAGCCGTGACGGCGCCGGTGGATCACCTCGGGAGAGTTGCCAACCCGCCGGGCAACCTCAGCGATCGGCACGCCCGCGTTCAACCGCCGCGTGATGCACGCGTGCCGCAGGTCGTACAGGCGCCCGGCCAACAGCGAGACGACGCGCTCAGGCGGGAGCGCATTTCGGGGTCTTCTCGCGTGGGCAGGCGTGTGTCACTTCGGGCATCGGCCGAGGTCAGCCCACCAGTTCGGCCGAAGCACGTTAGCCGGCGTCCGGCCACTCCTCGGGGGCGTGGGGCGGCTCGGGCTCGTTCAGCCGCTCGGCCTGCCGCGCGTTCTCCCCTCGCAGGCTCGTCAACCACGGCCAGAGGTCCGGGAGGGTCTGCTTAGGACAGGCCAGACGGTGTTCGATGCGGCACCGCTGGAACGGATCGGGAGGGCATACGCCGTACACCGCCACTCGCCCGTCGGACGTCTCGATCCACCGGTACTCCGCGGGCACCACGTGGGCGAGCGGAGCCATGTCGGGCTCCAGCAGCACCCAGTCGTGTTCGATCGTCGCCACGCGTTCCTGTGGCAGACCGCAGTACGGGCACATCAGCCGTGACTCGCCCAGCCTGCGCGTCGACTTTTTGTAAGCCCCCATATAGCGAGGGTCGGCACTCTGTCCGGTCGCGCGTAGAGGGCGAATCGGACGGGACTCCTGGAGCGCACGAGCAGCGGCGAGAGGGAAAGTGACGCGGAAGGTGTGTCCAGCAACCGGCGGCTTGGAAAGTGCGGCCGGTACACGACGAAGCCCCAACCCGTGAGGGCTCCGAGATGGCGGGGGTGTCGGTCGCGCGGGCCGGCCGGGCAGTGGCGTGGTAGTTCTCGCCGGGTGGGGTCGCCGGGTGGGGTCGCCGGGTGGGGTCGCCGGGTGGGGTCGCCGGGTGGGGTCGCCGGCGGCAGGTTACCGGACTCCCGCCAGCCACCGTTTCATCCGTCCGGTTCAAGGTAGTGCGTGCTTCTCGGTCGCCCTCGTCGCTGCCTCGGCCCGTGACCATACCGGATCCTCTGTCCCGGTCGTCCGGGGTTTGCAAGTCGGCGGTTGCCGGGGCGTTTACCGGTTTGTGGCGAGTACGGCCGTCAGGCCCTCTTGTAGGTCCCTGGTGAAGTGTGCGGGGGCTTCCAGTGACGGGAAGTGTCCGCCCTTTTCGGGGGACCTCCAGCGGACGATCTGCCGGTAGCGCTCCTTTGCCCAGGGGCGCGGGCACTTCTCGATGTCGCGGGGGTACATGGTTATCGCCGTCGGGACGTCGACCCGGAGTTCGGGGTCCAGTGAGTTGTGGCTCTCGTAGTAGATACGGGCCGACGATGCCCCTGTCCGCGTCAGCCAGTACAGCGTGACGTTGTCCAGGATCCGGTCCCTGGAGATCGTCTCGAACGGGCTGTCGTCGGTGTCCGTCCACTCGGCGAACTTGTCGAGGATCCAGGCGAGAAGTCCCACCGGTGAGTCGACGAGCGCGTAGCCGATGGTCTGCGGGCGGGTCGCCTGCTGCTTCGCGTACGCCGCGCGGTGGCGCCAGAAGTCGCGGGTCTCCTCCGTCCACCTGCGCTCCACCGCCGTCAGTCCGTCCGTCGTCAACCCGGGCGGTGCCGCCGCGAACGTCGTGTGAATGCCGAGAACGTGTGCCGGGAACCTGCCGCCGAGGACCGTGGTGATGTTGCCTCCCCAGTCGCCGCCCTGGGCGACGAACCTGCGGTAGCCGAGCCTCCCCATCAGTTCCACCCACGCGGCCGCGATCTTTTCGGTCCCCCAGCCGGTGGCGGCCGGCTTGTCGCTGTACCCGAAACCCGGTAGCGACGGGACCACGACGTGGAACGCCGGCGCCTCCGCGTCTCCCGGATCCGCCAACTCGTCCACCACGTCGACGAATTCCGCGATGCTGCCCGGCCAGCCGTGCGTCAGGATCAGAGGTACGGCATCGGCGCGCGCGGACCGGCGGTGCAGGAAGTGGATGCCCAGACCGTCGATGGTCGTACGGAACTGGCCGATGCGGTTGAGGCGCTCCTCGAACGGCCGCCAGTCGTACCCGGTGCGCCAGTAGTTCACGACATCGACGAGGTCGGCGAGTGGAACGCCCTGGTCCCATCGGTGACGGCCGGGTCCGGAGCCCCGGACCGTCTCGGCCTCCGGCAGGCGTGCCGCGGTCAGTCGTGCGCGCAGATCTTCGAGGTCGGCGTCGGTCGCGTGGGCGTCGAATGCCTGGACGTCGCTGGGCGGGCAGGGCATGGGACCTCCTGGCCATTGAGAACCGGCTTAGACGGTTCTAGCAGTGTCCGTCACCGCTTCGCAACCGGCTAAGGTGGTTCCATGCGTGCTGGGTTTCCTGACTTCCGTCTCGGCAACGTGCTGGCGACGAGCTTCACCGGCACTCTGTCGGAGCGTCACGGCAACGCGGTGGAGCGCATTCCCACGCCGCAGCGACTCGTCGACTGGCTGGCGGTGAACGGCCTCGCCGTGGACTCCTGCACCCCTGCCGAGCTCGACCTCGCCCGGGAACTGAGGGAGTCGATCCACGTCGTCGCGACAGCGGCCGCGATCCGTGCCGCGCTGCCCGCGTCCGCCGTCCAGGTCATCAATGACCGCAGCGTTCAGGGGCGGGCCGCGGCGATCCTGACGGCCGAGGGCCAGCGGCTGTGGCGGCTCGGCTCGGCCTCCCGCGTGGAGGACGCCCTCAGCGTGATCGCGGCCGACGCCATCAGCGTCATCTCCGGCGAACGAGACGGGAAACTGGCCCTGTGCGCTTCACCGACCTGCCAGGCCGCCTTCTTCGACACCAGCCAGAGCCGCACCCGTAGATGGTGCGACATGAACACGTGCGGGAATCGGCAGAAGAAGGCGCGCTTCAATGCCGCCCGTCGCAGAGACCCCGGAGCAGCGGAGTGATCACCGCCTCCCGGTGAGCTACACGCCCACGCCTCGCGGTGCGCTGCACGCCCACGGTCCACGGTGAGCTACACGCCCGCGCCTTCGGATCGTTGCCGCGCCGCCAACGCTCAGCGCTGTTGTGATCTCATACTGGCGTGGATGGTGTCGTCTCGGCCTTGGTCGCCATTGTGGGCACGTTGTTGGGGTCCACTGTCACGTACGTCTTCCAGCGCAACGCCTCCGCGCGGGAGCGGTTGTTCGTGAGTCAGCAGCAGCTTCGGGCGGACCGGATGGCGGTGTACAGCGACTTCGCCGGGGCGTTGACGGAGTTCCGGCGCGGGCAGCAGGACCGTTGGCATCGCAGGGACGAGGATCCCGACGGATCCACCTACCCCGCGGCCCGTACGGAGGCGCACCGGCTCCGCGGGGTCGCCCTGCACGCGCTGTTCAGGGTTCAGCTCATAGCCGGCGCGCGGCCGCTCATCGAGATCGCGCAGGAGGCCTACGCCCTGACGTCCGACCTGCACAAGGCGGCCGACAAAACGGAGTTGAGCGCACTCGGCGCGCGGGCGCGGGAGGTCCTGGAGCGGTTCGTCGAGCTTGCCTCTGGGGACGTCCAGTGACGCCGGCGGAGGCTCAGGGCGACGACTGTTCAGGGCGGCGACGGCTCAGGGGGACGACGGCTCAGGGCAGCGGGAATGAGCGTAGCGAGGCGTGGGTCCGGGCTCTCACGACCAGGTGACCCGCGTCGCCGCCCGGGACGATGAGCAGGGGGTGTTCGCCGTCCCTCGTCTGCGGGTACGGCGCCGACGTGCCCGGCGCGGCGGATCCGGTCGCCCGAGGGCCCGCGTGCAGGTCGATCGTGATCACGCGGCCCCGTGTGGCACGGTCGTTGCCGGGAGTGAAGGTCACGAACCGGCGGCCGGTCAGGGCCGCTTCGTCCGTGGTGCCGTAGTAGCTCCACAGCTTGCGCCGGCTTTCGAAGTCGTACGCGTTCCAGTCGCCGGCGCTCGTGTCCTCCGCGGAGGCCTCGTACAACATCAGCACCCCGTCGGCGGAGATCAGTCCGCGCACGGGCTTGTCGATCGTGGTCTTCGGGGTCGGCAGTGGCCGGAGCGTGTTCGGGTCCAGGCGTCGTACGGGCGGGAAGACGTCCCCTGCGGAGAACGGGCTGCCGGTGCAGACCAGGTAGTGGCCGCCGGAGACCAGGTGCGGGCACTCGACGCCCGCGGGACTGACGGCCACGGTGGCGCCGGAGCGGGCGTCGCGGGAGGTGACCCGGGTGCCGTCGGTGGTGTAGACGCGGCCTCGGAAGGCGTCGATGCCCTCACCGGGGTCCCAAGTCACGGCGCGGTGCCACAGTGCCGTGCCGTCGGACGCGCGTACGGCCTCGAGGACGGCGGCACCGGACGCGGGGTCGAACGCCCCGACGGCGTAGACGACTCCGTCCGCCGCGCCGAGGGTCGCATAGGCGCCGCCGGAGGGCTGCCGGTGGGTCCAGGCCCGCGCGCCCGTCCGCAGATCCGCCGCGCGCAGCACACCGGCGACGCCGGTCACGGCCCGTTCGTCGGCCGCGTCGACGACCAGGCCGGCGCTCTTGCCGTGGTCGTTCGCGGGCACGGTCCACGTGATACGGCCGTCGGCGCGGGAGCGTCCGACGAATCCGCCGGAGCCGGTCGCGCACACGACCTGACGGGCCGTCGCCCCGCAGGTGCCGGAGGCCTCCCCCCGGGAGAGCGCGACGTCCCAGGCGCGCCACGGACCGGACACCGGGGACGACGTGCCCCCCGAGGCGCCGGCCGACGCACCGTCGGACCCGTTCCGCCCGGCCGTCGAGCACCCGGCGCCCAGCAGGCCGCACAGCACCAGGGCCCCTACAAGTGCCGCCCCGCGTATACCCCGTCGCCTCCGCACCTTCGCCTCCCCCGCGAGCACGACCCCGCACGTGAGGCCGATCGGTCGGCAACGGTAGCAAGGCGAGCCTGAGGGCACGGCCTGAGTGCACGGCCTGAGTGCACGGCCAAGGCCTGACCCGAGGGCGCTGCCTGAGAGCGCGGCCAGGGCGCTGCCTGAGAGCGCGGCCAGGGCGCTGCCTGAGAGCGCGGCGAAGGCACGGTCCGAGGGCCCGGCCTGAGGGCACGTCACCCAGCAGTGGGCACCCCGGGACTTCAACAGGGGCCGTACGTCATGCGGGGCGTTTGCGGGCGGTCGTCTTCTTCGCCGTCGTCTTCTTCTCCGCCGCCGTCTTCGTCGCCGACGTCTTCTTGGCCGTCGTCTTCTTCGTCGACGCCGACTTGCTCGCGGTCTTCTTCGCCGCTGTCTTCGCGGTCGTCTTCTTCGCCGTCGGCTTCTTCTTCGGCAGCTGTGTCACCTGTGCCGGCTCGCCGCGCGACTCCTTCGCCGCCCGGACGCTGTTCTCCAGGGCCGCCATCAGGTCGAGGACCTTGCCGGGCTTCGCCGGTTCGGGGGACTCCGGCGGGGTCTCGCCGGCCGCCTTCGCGGCGATGACCTCCTCCAGAGCCTCCCGGTACTCGTCGTGCAGGTCCTTCAGGTCGACCTCGCCGAGGGTGTCCATCAGGGCGTCCGCCAGGTCGAGTTCCTTGTCGCGGACGGTGACGTCGGAGTCGGGGGCGACGCCCTCGGGGGCGCGTACCTCGTCCGGCCAGAGCAGGCCGTGCATGGCGATGGCGTCGCCGACAACCCGGAGCATTCCGAGGCGTTCCCGGCCGCGCAGCGCGTACTTGGCGATGGCCACCTTGTTGCTGCGCTTCAGGGCCTCCCTGAGGAGGGTGTACGGCTTCGCCGCGGGGACGCCGCTCGCGGCGAGGTAATAGGCGGCGTCCATCTGGAGCGGGTCGATCCGGTCGGCCGGGACGAACGCGACGATCTCGATCGTGCGGGCGGTGGGGATGGGCAGGTGGGACAGGTCCTCGTCGGTGACCGGGATGATCGTGCCGTCGGCGTCCTCGTACCCCTTGCCGATCTCCGACTGGGTGACCTCGCGGTCCTCCAGCTCGCAGAACTTGCGGTAGCGGATGCGGCCGTTGTCCTCGGTGTGCACCTGGCGGAAGGAGATCGAGTGGCTCTCCGTGGCGTTCACCAGTTTGATCGGGATGCTGACGAGACCGAAGGAGATCGCGCCGTTCCAGATGGATCGCACTTGCGGTTTCCCTCCGTCCGTCCGACGTGAGTTTTGTATGAGATTGTCATGGTATGACGCCGATCACGGAGGTGGAGGGGCGGCGGGTGGCGCTCAGCAACCTGGAGAAGGTGCTGTATCCGGCGACCGGCTTCACCAAGGGCGAGCTGCTGCACTACTACGCGACGACGGCCGGTGTGCTGCTGCCGCATCTGCGGGACCGGCCGGTGTCCTTCCTCCGCTACCCGGACGGTCCCGACGGCCAGGTGTTCTTCGCCAAGAACGTGCCGCCCGGTACGCCCGAATGGGTCACGACCGCCGAGGTACGCCGGTCGGAGGGGGCCGCGCGGATGGTGCTGGTGCAGGACCTCCCGAGCCTGATGTGGGCCGCGAACCTGGTCACCGAGTTCCACACGCACCAGTGGGTCGCGCAGGCGCCGGACGAGGCCGACCGGATCGTGTTCGACCTGGACCCCGGGCCGCCCGCCACGGTCGTGCAGTGCTGCGAGGTCGCGCTGTGGCTGCGGGAGCGGCTGGCCGCGGACGGGATCGAGGCGTACGCGAAGACCGCCGGGTCGAAGGGGCTGCATCTGCTGGCCGGGGTCCGGGGGGCGAGCAGCGAGCGGGTCAGTGAGTACGCGAAGGCGCTGGCGGTGGAGGCGGAGCGGGCCATGCCGCGGCTGGTGGTGCACCGGATGACGCGGAGTCTGCGGCCGGCGAAGGTGTTCGTGGACTGGAGCCAGAACGCGGGGCGCAAGACGACAGCCGCGCCGTACACGGTACGGGCGCGGCGGGAGCCGACGGTGTCGGCGCCGGTGACCTGGGAGGAGGTCGCCGAGTGCCGGTCCGCGGGTCAGCTGGCGTTCCGGGCGCAGGACATCGCCCCCCGCCTCCAGGACCACGGCGACCTGCTGGCCCCCGTGCTGGACCCGGCACACGCGGCACCCCTGCCGTGAACGGCACACGCCACGCCCCTGCCGTGAACGGCACACGCGGCACGCCCCGCCCTGAGCAGCACCCCCGATCAGCACCCCCGATCAGCACCCCCGATCAGCACCCCCGATCAGCACCCCCGAGCGGCACCCATCAGCAGCGCCCCGCGCAGCGCCCTGAAACCGCACCCTTGCCCCTCCTGAAACCGCACCCTTACCCCCCCCCCGAAGCAGCCCCCCGAAGCAGCCCCCAGACAGCCCGGAAACCGCGCCCCTAGACCCTCCCCCACGTATTGCGGTCCCGGGCGATCGCGTGGAGGGCCTCCGCGTCCGCCGGTTTCAGGACGCCGCCCAGGCGGGACAGACCCTCCAGGTCCCGGTCGCGCAGGACGCGGGCCTCGCGGGGCGGGGCGAGCACCGTCACGTCCGCCGGTTCGATCAGGACCAGGATCGGGCGGACCTCGGCCGTGAGGGCGTACGACGCCCGGTCGGCGTCGGCCCGCAGCCGGCGGAGCAGCGGCTGCGCGTCGCGGCGGCCGAGGGTGACCATCGGGTCGGCGACCAGTACCTTCTGCCTGCGGGCGGGCAGCGCGTGCACGCAGAAGACGCCCCCGGGCCCGATCAGCAGGTGGTGGATGCGGTCGCCGCCGGGCAGCGGCACGGAGTGCAGGACGTGCCAGCCGGCGCCGTCCAGACGGTCCAGGGCGTCGCCGACGGTCTGCTCCGCGGCCAGGGCGCGGCGGCGCGGGTCGGGGCGGAGGCGGTGGGCCGGACCCGGGTCCCGGTCGAGGGCGACCAGCAGCGCCTCGCCGGGGCGGTTGGGCGCCAGGTCGTCGTCGGGGTGCAGGGTCAGCCGGGCCAGCTCGGCGGGCGTGGGCACGGGTGGCGGGCCCACCGTGACCGGGCCGGCCAGGAAGGGGCGCAGGGTTTCGAGTACGTCGTCCAGGCGCTCCTCGCTGAGCAGGTTCACCCGGCCCGCCTCACGGTCGTACCAGGCGATGTTCCTGCCGTCCGTGAGGCAGACGTACAGCCTCTCCTGACCGTGGCGCCAGGCCGGCACGACGCGCAGTCCGCTCATTGCGTCATCACCCCTCGTCCATGGGAACAGGCGGGGTGCTCCAGGGGCAAGAACCCGGCTACCTTTGACAGGGGTTGGCGCGCGCAGCGGGGAGGCGCCGGTGCGGATCCGTGGGGAGCAGTACGACGTCCCGGCTCCGGACAGTCCGTGGAGCGAGGTGCTGCCCGGGCTGTGGATGGGCGGCCATGAGTTCCGGGGGCGTTCGGGGCGGCTGGAGACCGCCGTGGTGCGCGGCGAGTTCGAACTGGTGCAGAGCCTGCTGCGGCTGCCCGGGCACGGTCCCGACCTGGGCGTGGAGCACCACGTGTGGCCGATACCCGACGGGCCGCTGGACGGTACGCAGCTGGCGGGGGTGATCCGGCTGGCCCGGGCGGCGAGCGAGGCCCTGGACGCGGGGCGGTCGGTGCTGGTGCGCTGCTACAGCGGGTACAACCGGTCGGGGCTGGTGGTCGCGCAGGCCCTGGTGCACCAGGGGTGGACGGCCGAGGAGGCGATCCGGCTGGTGCGGGCCCGGCGCTCGCCCTGGGCGCTGCACAACGAGCTGTTCGTCGCCTATCTGCGGGCCGGCCTGTCCACCGCCCGTCTCCTCGAGGAGCTCGCCGAGTAGCCTCTCCTCTGCACCGGACCCGCGGGTGCGGAACAGACTTCCCTGCGGATCCGCTCACGAAACGGATCCGCGTGCCCATATCCCGTCGTCCCAGAGCCAGGAGCAGCGTGCCGAGCCGTCGTCCCCGTCGCCTCCTTCGCAGCGCCGCCGTCGCGGCCGCCGTCGCCCTGTCGGCGGCGGCCGTGGCGGGCTGTGGCGACTCCGGCGGGCTGCTGGCGGCCGGGGCGACGCCGACCGCGATCAGTCCGGCGAAGCTCTGGCCCGACCTGCGGCCGGCGTCGAGCCCGGCCTGGCCGTACGACGTGGGCAGCACGGAGACCGTGAAGGGCGTCACCGTTCCCGGCGACGACATCCGGGAGGTGGATCCGGTGGCCGTCGTACGGGCGGAGATCGCCTCCGACCCGGCGGACTACGGCGCCAAGGGGACGTACCACGAGACCACGGACCGTATGAAGGCGTGCGGGGCGCACGGCGGCGGCGCCCGGTGTCCGCTGCTCAGGCCCTACTACCGGGACCTGACGGGGGACGGCCGGGACGAGCTGACGCTCGGTTTCCGGCTGTACCCGACGAACCAGACCGCGTTGCGCGTCTACACCGTCGAGCGGCACCGGCTGGTGCAGGTGCTCGACGACAACGACGCGATCATCGGCGTCGAGCTGGCCGGGCGGACGGTGATCGTGCGGTCGCCCACCGGGATCAGCGGGTACGAGTACCGGACGACCTGGGTGTGGGACCCGGAGCAGCGGACGATGGTGTTCTCGCGGGACGAGTTCCTGCGTACGGGCAGGCCGCGGCACCACCGCACGCCGGCACCGGCGCCGGTCCTCACCCCCGGCTCCGCCCCCACCGCCCCCGCCTCGGCCCCCGACCCCGGTCCTTCGGCCTCGGCGGGTGCCCGGTGAGGCTCCCCCACTGGGCCGGGACGCTGGCGGCGAAGTCGGCCGCGTTCATCACGGTGATGTGCTGTGCGCTGGCCGCGCTGCTCGGCGTCCTCGTCCATGTGTCGGTCACCGACCAGACCGTCGCGCAGGCCCGCGACCAGGCGCTGTCCCGGCTCGCGGAGGCGACGGGCGACTTCGAGGCCGGGGACACCCTGGTACCGGAGGCCAGGGTCGACCCGCGGGGGCTGCCGTCGACCCTGCGGGCGCTGGCACTGGCCGGGCAGCGCGGCACGATGGTCTCCGAGGACGACGGCCGCCCCCTCATGTGGGCGGCGGGCCCGGCCGACCGTGACCGGGTCCTCGCGGTGGCCGTCGACTACTCCCAGCAGGCCCGCACCATCGCCGCGCTCGACCGCTCCATCCTCTGGTCGTCGGCCCTGGCCATCGGGGCGACACTGCTGGTCGGCGCGTTCGCGGTGACCCGGGTGACCCGGCGGCTGCACGGCACCGCGCAGGTGGCCCGGCGGATCAGCGCCGGCGATCTGGACGCGCGGGTGGACGACCCCCGTACGAAGGATCCGACCCGGCCGCAGGACGAGGTGGCCGCGGTCGCCGCCGCGCTGGACGGCATGGCCGCGTCGTTGCAGAGCAAGCTGCTGAGCGAGCAGCGGTTCACGGCCGACGTGGCGCACGAGCTGCGGACCCCGCTGACGGGACTGCACGCGGCGGCGGAGCTGCTGCCGCCGGGTCGGCCGACGGAGCTGGTCCGGGACCGGGTGGCCGCGCTGCGCACGCTGACCGAGGACCTGCTGGAGATCTCCCGCCTCGACACGGGCCGGGAGCGGCTGGAGACCGACGCGGAGGCGCTGGGCGCGCTGGCCGAACGGGTGGTGCAGGCGTCCGGGACGGAGACCGGGGTGAAGGTCGTCCGGGACGTGTGGGTGGAGACCGACCGGCGGCGGCTGGAACGGGTGCTGGGGAATCTGGTGGCCAACGCGCACCGGCACGGGCGTGGGCCGGTGGTGCTGACGGTGGAGGGCAAGGAGGTCACCGTGCGGGACCACGGGGACGGGTTCCCCGAGTACCTGGTGGCGCACGGTCCCCAGCGGTTCCGGACGGAGGGCGACTCCAAGGGGCACGGGCTGGGACTGACGATCGCGGCGGGCCAGGCGGAGGTGCTGGGCGCGCGGCTGACGTTCGCCAACGCGACCGACGGCGGGGCGGTGGCGGTGCTGACGCTCCCGTAGGGGGGTGCGGTGGCGGTGCTGACGCTCCCGTAGGGGGGATCGGGTGCGTGGCGCGGCTGCGGGAGCGCGGGGGGGTGCTCGCGCAGTTCCCCGCGCCACTAAAGGAAAGGGGCGCTGCGGTGCGCCCCTTCAGGGGCGCGGGGAACTGCGCGACCAGCCCCCACCGGCCTGCACCCGAACCACTACCCGCGCCGCGCGACATCGACCTCCTCGGCCGCACGCCACGCTGGTGCCGACCCACAGGACACTCAACTCACACTATTTAGGTAAGTTCCGGACATGACCAAGGCCGGAACCACCCTGGCGGCGGAAAAGGCCCCCGCCTCCCCTGAACGTCTCCCCCGGCGCCGGGGTGTCGAACTCGCCCTGATCGTGCTGGCCGTGCTGCTCTCCGTGTACGGCTACTGCGCGGTCGGCGTGGCCAGGACCGGTACCGTCCCGCCCGGCGCCGCCGGTTACGGAGCCGGCCTCGGGATCCTCGCGCTCCTCGCCCATCTCGCCGTGCGCCTGCGCGCTCCGTACGCCGATCCGCTGCCGCTGCCGATCGGGGTGCTGCTGAACGGACTGGGTCTGGTCCTGATCTACCGGCTGGACCTGGAGACCCCGGGTGACCGCGCGGCCCCCGCCCAACTCGTCTGGTCCACCCTGGGCGTCGGCTTCTTCATCCTGGTCGTGCTGATGCTGCGCGACCACCGCGTCCTCCAGCGCTACGCGTACGTCTGCGTGGCCGCCGCCCTCGTCCTGCTGCTGCTCCCGATCTTCTTCCCGGCCGTCAACGGAGCCCGGATCTGGGTCCGGATCGCCGGATTCTCCCTCCAGCCCAGCGAGTTCGCGAAGGTACTGCTCGCGGTGTTCTTCGCCGCGTACCTGGCCGCCAACCGCAGCGCGCTCGCCTACGCGGGCCGCCGACTGTGGTTCATGCAGTTCCCGACGGGGCGGGTGCTGGGTCCGATCGTCACCATCTGGCTGGTGAGCGTCGGGGTGCTGATCCTGGAACGCGACCTGGGCACCTCGCTGCTCTTCTTCGGCCTGTTCGTGGTCATGCTGTACGTCGCCACCGGGCGTACCGGCTGGATCGCCGTGGGCCTGCTGCTCGCCGTGTTCGGCGCGGTCGCCGTCGGCCGGCTGGAACCGCACGTGCACGGCCGTATCGAGGACTGGCTGCACCCGTTCGCCTCGATCGACGCGGGGCAGGGGCCGAACCAACTCGCGCAGTCGCTCTTCGCGTTCGCCGCCGGCGGGGTGCTCGGCGCCGGGCTCGGCCTCGGCCACTCCGTCCTCATCGGCTTCGCCGCCAAGTCGGACTTCATCCTGGCCACCGCGGGCGAGGAACTCGGCCTGGCCGGTCTCTCCGCGATCTTCCTGCTCTACGGTCTGCTCGTCGAACGCGGCTACCGGGCCGGCCTCGCCCTGCGCGACCCCTTCGCCCGGCTCCTCGCGGTCGGGCTGGCCTCGATCGTCGCCCTCCAGGTGTTCGTGATCGCGGGCGGGGTGACGGGCCTGATCCCGCTGACCGGCATGGCGATGCCGTTCCTCGCCCAGGGCGGCTCCTCGGTCGTCACCAACTGGGCGATCGTCGCCCTGCTGATCCGGGTGAGCGACTCGGCCCGCAGGCACTACGACGGACAGGTGGCCCCGTGAGCCGGCCCCGGGGGACCGCCGCGTACGTCCGCCGCGCCCGTGCCCTGTGCGCCCTGCTGCTGTTCGCGCTCCTCGTCAACGCCGGCCGCGTCCAGATCGTGCAGGCCCCCTCCTACGACGGCAACCCGGCCAACCGCCGTGCCACGATCGCCCGTTACGGCCTGCCCCGGGGGGACATCCTGGTCGGCGGCGAGGCGGTCACCGGCTCCCGGGACAGCCGGGAGCAGCTGCGCTACGAACGCACCTATCCGCAGGGCCCGTTGTACGCCCCGGTCACCGGGTTCGCCTCCCAGCTGTACGGCACGACGTTCCTGGAGCACTCCGAGGACGGACTGCTCGCCGGCACCGACCCGCTGCTGTCGCCGTTCCCGCTGTGGCACGACGGCAGCCGGGTGCCGACCCCCGGCGGGAACGTGGTGACCACCCTGAACCGGTACGCCCAGGAGGCCGCCTTCCGCGGTCTGGGCACCCGCAAGGGCGCGGTGGCCGCGATCGAACCGGCGACCGGCCGGATCCTCGCCTTGGTCTCCACGCCGTCCTACGACCCCTCCGAACTGTCCGGCAACGGCAGGCGGGTGGCCTCGGCCTGGGCGCGGCTCAACGACGACCCGGAGAAGCCGATGCTCAACCGGGCGGTACGGCAGACGTATCCGCCGGGCTCGACGTTCAAGGTGGTCACCGCGGCCGCCGCCCTGGACGCCGGGGTGGTCACCGACCTGGACGCGCCGACCGACTCCCCCGACCCCTACCGGCTGCCCGGCACCACGACCCGGCTGACCAACGAGGGGGACGGCTGCCGGGACGCGTCGCTGCGGGAGGCCTTCGAGTGGTCGTGCAACACGGTCTTCGCGAAACTGGGCGTGGACGTGGGGGTCGCGGACATGACGACGGTGGCCCAGGGGTTCGGCTTCAACGACACGAAGCTGCGGATCCCGTTCTCGGTCGCGCCCAGCACCTTCGACACCAGCGTGGACAGGGCGCAGCTGGCGCTGTCGTCGATCGGGCAGTACAACACCCGGGCCACCCCGTTGCAGATGGCGATGGTCTCGGCCGCTGTGGCGGACGGGGGGATGGTCCGGCCGCCGTATCTCGTGGAGCGGACCGAGCGGCCGACCGGTGAGACGGTGGGCACGGGCGGCGCGGGGCCGGTGCGGCAGGTGATGAGCCCCTCGACGGCGGTGCGCATGAAGGAGCTCATGGTCGACGTGGTGCAGGAGGGCACCGGCAGTAACGCGGCGATCCGCGGCGCCACGGTCGGCGGCAAGACCGGCACCGCGCAGCACGGGGTCGGCAACTCCGGGGTGCCGTACGCCTGGTTCGTGTCCTGGGCGCAGGCGGACACCGACGTGGAGCCGAAGGTGGCGGTGGCGGTGGTGGTCGAGGACGCGGCGGCCGACCGCGGGGAGATCAGCGGGGGCGGGGACGCGGCGCCGATCGCGAGGGCGGTGATGCGGGCGGTGCTCGGGCTCTGAACGGGGACCGCCCGCCCAGCCCGCCCCGCCCGCGGCCGCGCTCGCGGTAGACGTGGCGTCAACAAGTCGTGCGCGGGGGATTGACCGTCTTGCTGACACGCGGTCTCATAAGAGCGGACGACGACGTACCCCCGGGTAACGAGGTGAGGGAGCCATGACGACCCTGACGGAAGCCGACGCGGTCGACGGACTGCGGGACGCGCTCGGCCTGCTCAAGGACCGCGAGCAGGTGGCCGAACGGCTGCTCGTCTCCTCCGCGAAGCACTCCTTCGACCCGGACAAGGAGCTGGACTGGGACGCGCCCTTCGAGGACGGCAAGTGGTTCTGGCCGCCGGAACTGGTGTCGCTCTACGACACGCCGATGTGGAAGCGGATGAGCGAGGAGCAGCGGATCCTGCTGTCGCAGCACGAGGCCTCGGCGCTGGCCTCGCTGGGCATCTGGTTCGAGCTGATCCTGATGCAGCTGCTGGTCCGGCACATCTACGACAAGGCGGCGACGTCCGCGCACGTGCGTTACGCGCTGACCGAGATCGAGGACGAGTGCCGGCACTCGAAGATGTTCGCCCGGCTGATCGAGCGCGGGGACGCGCCCTGGTACCCGGTGAGCCGGGCCCACCAGAACCTGGGGCGGCTGTTCAAGACGATCTCGACCACGCCCGGGTCGTTCACGGCGACCCTGCTGGGCGAGGAGGTCCTGGACTGGATGCAGCGGCTGACGTTCCCCGACGAGCGGGTGCAGACGCTCGTGCGGGGGGTCACCCGGATCCACGTGGTCGAGGAGGCCCGGCACGTGCGGTACGCCCGTGAGGAGCTGCGGCGGCAGATGGTGACCGCTCCGCGGTGGTCGCAGGAGTTCACCCGGGTGACCTCGGGCGAGTTCGCGCGGGTGTTCTCCGTGGCGTTCGTCAATCCCGAGGTCTACACGAACGTGGGGCTGGACCGGCGGGAGGCCGTGGCGCAGGTGCGGGCGAGCGGGCATCGGCGGGAGGTCATGCAGACCGGCGCGAAGCGGCTGACCGACTTCCTCGACGACATCGGGGTGCTTCGGGGGGCCGGGCGGCGGTTGTGGAAGAGCTCAGGGCTGCTGGCTTGACGGGTCAGGTGCGGGTGAGTGGGGGCGTGTCGCGCAGTTCCCCGCGCCCCTGGGTGGGTGTCAGTGCCGTCGGCCGCGCGGTTCCGAAGCCGTCGTCCGGGCCCTCCGTCGCCGTCTTCGGGATCGCGGGGGGCGTGTAGTGGGCCAACGGCCTTGCGCTCGGGTCCGGGCGTACCGCGCCCAGGATGGGGTTGGCGGCGATCGGGGAGACCTTGATCTTCGCTCCGGGGCGGGGTGCCTGAACCACCTTGCCGTCGCCCAGGTAGAGGGCCACGTGGGTGGCCTCGGGGAAGTAGACGACCAGGTCGCCCGGGCGCAGCCGGTTCAGCGGGACGTGCGGGAGGCCGGCCCACTGCTCCTGGCTGGTGCGCGGGATGGCGGTGCCCGCGTGGCCCCAGGCCTGTGAGGTGAGGCCCGAGCAGTCGTAGGACTTCGGGCCCGCCGCGCCCCACTGGTACGGCTTGCCCAGCTGCCGCACCGCGTAGCGCACCGCGCGGTCGCCCTCCTGGGACGGCGGGAGCGTGGTGGCGCTCAGGGCGCCGGAGGCGGTCAGGGCGCGCTGGGCGGCCGCCGTGTCCGCCTGCTCCAGGGCGGCGACGGCGGTGAGCTGGGCGGGTGTGAGGGCCGCCAGCATGCGCTCCACGTCGGACAGCCGGGCCCGGACCTCGTCGCGCCGCTTCTTCTGGGCCTCGGCGAGGGTGAGCCGGGTGTCGAGCGCCTTGCGGGCCTTGCGGGCCAGGTCGGCCCGCTTGTGCTCGTCGTCCGCGAGGCGCCCCACCGTCCGGGCCCGCTCGCGGGCCAACCGGCCGATGACATGCCCCTCGTCGAGCGCGTGCTGCGGGTCACGGGCGAGGAGCAGCCGGACGTACGGGGAGATGCCGGTGGTGCTCTGGTACTGCTCGCGGGCCAGCCGGCCGGCGTCGGTCCTGCTGGTGCGCAGCGAGCGCCGGGCCCGGGCCAGCTGGTCCTCCAGGCGGGTCACCTCGGCGCGCTGGCGTCGCAGCCGTTCATCGGCCGCGTTGTAGCTCTCGGTGGCCTGTTCGGTCTCCCGGTACAGCCCCTGAAGGTCCGTGAGCAGTTCGGCCACCGGACGGTCGGGGCCTGGCGCGGCGAGCGCGGGCGCCGGTGCGAGCACGGCCTGGGCCGCCACCGCGACCGCACCGGCCAGGCGCAGAAACCTCTCTGACACGTCATCACCTCCGATGCCGGACGGCCCTTCCGTACGGCATCGCGATCATCAGACGTGATAATCAGACAGGTCTGCTGGCTTCGCGCGGCGTGTGTGCGCGGTTCGGCGCACATCTGTCACCCGTCGGTGTGATCCGGCTTGGACCACGGCCACTTCGGCTTGCCGCCACCGGAGCCGCCGCCCCTGCCCGTTGCGTCGTACACGTACTTCCAGCCCTGGGTCAGCCCCAGCCTCTTGCTCTGGCCGCGCGGGACACGGCGGTAGACCAGGACCGTGGGCGGGCCGCCTGCCGCGTCCGGGACCGGGATGCGGTACGTCTTCGGGGGGTGGCCGGTCATGCCGAGCAGCACGGGGAGCACCCGCCCGTCCATGGGGCCGCCCTCGAAGGGGGTGTCCTGACTCTTCACGGCACCAGTCTCAGCCATCCGCCGCGAGGGCGTCGACGAGGGCGGCCGTCTGCGGGTCACGGCGCGCGGTCACGCTCAGCACGGCGACGAACTGGTCCACCAGCCAGTCCCGCAGCTCCGCCACGGGCGGCTGCTTCTCCTCGTCCAGCCAGATCAGGGAGGCCGCCTCGACCGCGGTGATCCACATCCGGACGGTCATCCGGAGCCGGGGGCCGGGGTCGGCGACGTCGAGGTGGCTCAGGATGTGCTGCGCGGCGGCCCGTCGTACGCCGTCCACGATCGCCGTCGTCCGCGAGGTCTCCACCACGCTGCCGCCCTGGAGCAGGGCGCTGAAACCGGCGTCGTGCTGGTCGACGAAGGCCAGGTAGCGGTCGAGGGCCCGGGACAGGCGGGGCAGCAGCGGGCCCTCGCGGGGTTCGTCGAAGCAGTGCTCCAGCTCCTCGGCGGCCGAGCGCAGGGCGGCCTCGTAGAGCTGCTGCTTGCCGCCGGGGAAGTACCGGTAGACCAGCGGGCGGGAGACCCCGGCCGCCTCCGCCACGTCGTCCAGGGAGACGTCCTCGGGCACGCGGTGCGCGAAGAGGGAGAGGGCCGCGTCGAGCAGCTGGCTGCGCCGCTCCTCGACGGACAGCCTGCGGTAGGCGGGGGTGGCGGCCTGCGGGGTCATATGTGCAGGGTATGTGTTCCGCCGAGGGTGCCGCGATGGGGTGGTGGCCGGGTGCGGCGCCGTCGTGGCTGGTCGCGCAGTTCCCCGCGCCCCTAAAAGAAGGGGCCGCTGCAGTGCGCCCCGTAAGGGGCGCGGGGAACTGCGCGAGCAACCACCACGCACCCGCGGCCGAGAACGGACCTGGTCAGGCGGCGCCTGCCACCGAGGCCAGGTAGGCCTGCGTCTTCTCCGGCTCGTAGAAGAAGTTCTCGAAGTCGGCCGGGTCGTTGAAGGCGTTCGCGAAGCGGTCGGCGACCGGCTGGAGCTGGCCCGCGGCACCGATGAGGTTGAGGATGTGCTCCGGCGGCGGGGCGAGCATCGCGTTCGTCCACTTGGTGACGTGCTGGGCCGTGTTCCAGTAGCGGTCGAACGTCCCCTGCATCCAGGTCTCGTCGAACTCCTTCTCGCCGTGTTCGAGGATCGAGGCGAGGTAGGAGGCGGCGCACTTGGCCGCCGAGTTGGAGCCCTGGCCGGTGATCGGGTCGTTGGCGACGACCACGTCCGCGACGCCCAGGACCAGGCCGCCGCCGGGGAGCCGGCCGATCGGGTTGCGGACGGTCGGGGCGTAACGGCCCGCCAGGGTGCCACCCGCGTCGGTCAGTTCCACCTTGCCGGCCCGCGCGTACTCCCAGGGCGTGTACCGCTCCATGAGTTCCAGGGTCAGGGAGAGGTGCTCCGAGGGGTCCTTGACGCCGTTGAAGACGTCCAGCGGGCCGCCGGGTATGCCCTCCCAGAAGAGGATGTCGGCGGGTCCCGACGTGGTCAGGGTCGGCATGACGAAGAGTTCGCCGACGCCGGGGACGAGGTTGCAGCGGACCGCGTAGAAGTCCGGGTGCTCGGGACGCGGGCCGAGACCGTGGACGTAGGCGACGGCGAGCGCCCGCTGCGGCTCCGTGTACGGCGAACGGGAGGCGTCCCGGCCGAACATGGACACCAGCTCGCCCTTGCCGGCCGAGACCAGGACCAGGTCGTAGGCGCGGGAGAAGTAGTCGAGGTCGCCGACCGCCGCGCCGTGGATGACCAGCTGGCCGCCGCGCTGGGCGAAGGTCTCCATCCAGCCGGCCATCTTCACCCGCTGGTCGACGGACTGGGCGTACCCGTCGAGCTTGCCCACCCAGTCGATCGCGCGGGCCGCGGGACCCTCGCCCCAGGAGCCGGGGGCGGCGACCGAGACACCGAGTCCTTCGATCTTCGGGGCCTGGGACTCCCAGAAGTTCAGCTGGAGATCGCGCTCGTGCTGCAGTGCCGTGTGGAACATGCACTGCGTCGACATGACCCGGCCGGAGCGGATCTCGTCCGCGGTCCGGTTCGACATCAGGGTGACCTCGTAGCCGTGCGACTGGAGGCCGAGGGCGAGCTGGAGGCCGGACTGGCCGGCCCCCACGACGAGTATCTTCCGCATACGGGGGACCGTTCTCCTACTCGGGGGTTTCGTCCAGCGCGTGGGCGACCAGGGACAGCAGCGTCTCGATCACCGGGACACGACGGCGGGCATCCATGATCATTACAGGTATGCGCGGCGGAATCGTCAATGCCTCGCGCACGTCCTCCGGTTCGAAGCGCTCGGTGCCGTCGAAGTGGTTGACCGCGACGACGTACGGCAGCCCGCAGCTCTCGAAGTAGTCGAGGGCCGGGAAGCAGTCCTTCAGCCGCCGGGTGTCCGCGAGGACGACGGCCCCGATCGCGCCCCGCACCAGGTCGTCCCACATGAACCAGAACCGCTGCTGGCCCGGGGTGCCGAACAGGTAGAGCACCAGGTCGTCGTCGAGCGTGATGCGGCCGAAGTCCATGGCCACGGTGGTGGTGAGCTTGCCGGGCGTGGCGGTGAGGTCGTCGGTCTCCTCGCTCGCCTCGGTCATCAGCGCCTCGGTCTGCAGGGGCGTGATCTCCGAGACGGCGGTCACCAGCGTGGTCTTGCCGACGCCGAAACCGCCCGCCACGACTATCTTCGTCGCGATGGGGGCCCGGCTGCGGTCCGTCTGCCACGACCGGGCGTGCTCCTCCCCGTCGAGGAGCGGGTTGACGCCGGCGGCGTCAGAGACGGCGTAGTCCACTCAGCACCCTTTCCAGCAGAGCGCGGTCCGGGCGGCCGACGCCGTGTCCCGTCCCGGTTCCGTACACACGGATCTTTCCCTGGTCCGCGAGGTCACTGAGCAGGACCCGGACCACACCGAGCGGCATCTTCAGCAGCGCGGCGATCTCGGCCACCGTGCGCATCCGGCGGCACAGTTCGACGATGGCCCGCATCTCCGGCATCACCCGGGTGTTGAGGGAACCATTCGTCAGTTCCTTGCGCTCCTCGGGGGCCTCCAGGGCCGCCACGAAGGTCTCCACGAGCAGGACGTGGCCGAAGCGGGTGCGTCCGCCGGTGAGGGAGTAGGGGCGGACCCGGGCGGGCTTGCGGTCGCCGCCCCGGACCGGGAGGTTCTGCCTGCGGTTCTTCGGCGCGCTGCTCATCGGCCGCTCCTCGGCGCGTCGGTCTCCAGCGATTTCCGTAGCTCACTGCGGAGTTCCGGGGTCAGGACGTGGCCGGCGCGGCCGACGAACAGGGCCATGTGGTACGCCACCACGCTCATGTCGCACTCCGCGCTGCCGTGCACGCCGAGCAGTGAGCCGTCGCTGATCGACATCACGAAGAGGCTGCCCTCGTCCATCGCGACCATCGTGTGCTTGACCGGGCCGGAGTCCATCAGCTTCGCGGCGCCGACGGTGAGGCTGCCGATGCCGGAGACGATGGTGGCGAGGTCGGCGGCGGAGCCGCGGGGGCCCTTGCGCTTCTCGCTCTGTGCCTCACGGGCCGCTTCGTTTCGGCTGGTGTCCGAGGACAGCAGGAGCAGGCCGTCGGAGGAGACCACGGCGACCGACTGGATACCGGGCACCTCCTCGACGAGGTTGCTCAGCAGCCAGTGCAGGTTGCGTGCCTCACTGCTCAGTCCGAAGGTACTGGGCGCCGTCAACTGCTTGCCTCCTCGACTGTGCCCCCCGTGGCTTCTTCGGATGCGGTTCCGGGGCCGGCCGCCTTGGTGCTGGGCACCTGGTTCTGGCCGGTCTGTTCGGCGATCTCCGCCTCGACGTCACGCCGTCCGGCGTCGGCGCCGCGGCGGAACCCGCCCAGCCTGCGCCGGAGGGCTTCGGCGTCCACGCCGGTGCTGCGCTGGCGGGGTGGGGCGGCGGGTGCGGTGATCTTGGGGGTGCGCTTGGGGAGGCCCTTGCTGGTGACCAGGTCCTCGGCGTCCGCCGGGGCGTCGTCGCCGGGCGGGGGCAGCGCGCGCGAGTGCTCCTCGGCTCCGCCGAAGGCGTCCCCGCCGGTGCCACCCGTGCCGCTGCCGGACAGGGTCGGCCCGAGCGGCGCCCGCTCACCGTCCGCGTCCACGGACACCGGCCGGATCCGGGCCTCGGCGTCCGCCGGATGCGCGCCGCCGTCGCCGGTACCGGCCGGCGGCCGCCCCCACGCCTCGGCGGCCCGCGGCCGCTGCGCCCCGGGCAGGCCCCCCGGCTGCCCCTCGGACGAGAAGGCGCCGGCCTCCGTGTCCGCCCGATGCGCCGCACCGTCGCCGGTACCGGCCGGCGGCCGCTCCCACGCCTCGGCGGCCGGCGGCCGCTGCGCCTCGGGCTGCTCCCCGGTCGAGGGGGTCCAGGGCTGCCGCTCCCCCACGGGAACGCCTTCCGGCTGCCCGCCGGGTGGGGCCGTGCGGGGGTGCTCCCCCGTCGGCTCGGTGAGTTCCGGCAGGAGGAGTTCCATCGTCGTCTCGGCGAGGGTCTCCGGTGGGGCCTTCGGGCGGGTCGTCGGTTCGGGGGCGGGCGGCCCGGACGCGGCCGCCTGCTCGTGCACGGCGTCCTCCGCCGGCTGCCGTACCGCCGGGACCTGCTCGGCGGGCGGCCGTACCGTGGCGGCCTCCCCGTCGGGCGGCCGTACCGTGGCGGCCTCCCCGTCGGCCTCCTGTACGGCCTTCTCCGCCAGCGTCACCAGCGGGTCGCCGGAGGTGGCGCGGCCGTGCAGGACGTTGGAGTTGACCTCCGCGTCCGCGCCGGGCAGGGAGAACGCGTGGGCGCCGGCCGCCCCGGCCGAGGGCGCGGCGACCGCCTCCGGAGGCGCCGCCAGCAGGGCCTGGGGCAGGACGACGACGGCCGCCACCCCGCCCTGCTTCTGCTCGCGCAGCTGCACCCGGACACCGTGCCGGTGGGCCAGCCGGGCCACCACGTACAGGCCGAGGCCGAGACCGTCCTCGCCCTCCTGGTCGTACGGCGACTCGGGGTCGAACTCGGCGAGCCGGCCGTTGAGGCGGACCATGCGGTCGGCGGTCATGCCGATGCCCTCGTCCTGCACGGAGAGCATGACCTCGCCGCTCTCCAGGAGCCAGCCGGAGATCTCCACGGGGACGTCGGGCGGGGAGGACGCGGTGGCGTTCTCCATCAGTTCGGCGAGGAGGTGGGAGAGGTCGTCGGCGGCGAAGCCGGCCACGTGCGCGTGGGGCGGCAGCGCGGCGATGCGGACCCGCTCGTAGCGCTCGATCTCGCTGACGGCCGCCCGGACGACGTCGACCAGCGGGATCGGGCCCGCGTGCTGCTGGACGTGCTCGGTGCCCGCGAGGACCAGGAGGTTCTCGCTGTGCCGGCGCATCACCGTGGCGAAGTGGTCGAGCTTGAAGAGGGTCGCGAGGCGTTCCGGGTCGTGCTCGCGCTCCTCCAGGCCCTCGATGACGGCGAGCTGGCGTTCGACCAGGCCCAGGGTGCGCAGCGCGAGGTTGACGAAGGTGCCGCCGATGCTGGTGCGCAGCCGCTCCAGCTGGGCGGCGGCGTCGGTCAGTTCGGCGCGCAGTTCCTCGCGGGCGTCGGCCATCTTCTGGCGCTGGCCGACCAGGTGCTTGCGGTCGGTCTCCAGGGTGGCGATGCGGTCGTAGAGCCCGACGCTGTGCGCGTGCAGCGCGTTGACGGAGCGGACGACCTGCGCGAACTCGTCGTTGCGGCCGGTGAACTTGACCGGTTCCTGGGTGCGCGGGTCCTCGGCCTCGGCGAGCCGGGCCGAGCCGCGGCGGAGCACGGACAGCGGGCGGGTGAGGCTGCGGGCCATGGCCGTGGCGACACCGACGGCCACCAGCATCAGGGCGCCGACCACCGCGATCCGGATCTCCAGCGCGGTGACGTCGTCGTCGCGGAGCCGGGCGAGGTCCTTGGTGCGGTGGTCGTAGAGGGCGGACTCCACGCCGCGCATCAGCTCGACCCGGGCGGACAGCGCCGCGTCCAGCTTCTTGGTACTGGTGCCGAGGTCGTCGTCGGAGAGGGCCGGCTGGTCGGTGAGGGCGGCCAGGTACTTGTCGGCGGAGTTGACGTCGTTGCCGGTGACCGTGGAGTCGTACGACTCGACCGCCGCCTTGGGGGCGGTGTCGTGGAAGTCGGCGAGGGCCGCGTCCGCGCGCAGCCGGGCCTGCTGGGCGGCGGCCGCGAGGGCGTCGCGCTGCTTCCTGTCCGCCTGGGAGGTGGTGGTGCTGGTGACCGGCAGCCCGGTGATCGGGCTGATCGTGGTCTGGGTGCTGCTCGGGATGTTCAGGGCGGCCAGCAGCAGGCCGCGGGCGGCGGCGGACTGCTGGACGGCCGAGTCCAGTTCCGCGAGCGCGTAGGCGCCGGAGCCGGCCCTGGGGGGCGTCTGCTCGGCGAGTTCCTCGGCGAGCCGGTGCAGTTCGGTGATCGTCCGCGAGTACGCGTCGTGCGCCTGGAGGGCGGTGCTCTTGCCGGTGAGGGCGGCGCGGCGGACGGCCGCGATGCCGTCGAGGTCGGCGCGCAGCCAGCCGGGGGCGTCGGTGTCCGCGCGCAGGTCCTCGACCTGGCGGTCGACCCGGGCGCCGCGGTCCTCCGAGGGCGCCTTGGACTTGGGGCGGCCCGCGGCGATGTAGGAGGTGGCCTCGTCCCGCTCGTCGGCGAGGGAGTTGGCGAGCGCCAGCGCGTCCTGGGTGCGTCCGGCGAGGGTCACCAGGTCCTGGGAGTCGCTGAGCTGCCCGGAGGCGGTCAGCAGGGCGGGACCGCCCGCTCCGGCGATCGCGGCGGCCACCACGGCCACGGCCACGATCAGCCGGGTCCTGACGTGCTTGGCGCGGCCGGAGCCGACGGGGGCGACGGTGCCCGTCTCGGGGACCGTCTTCTTGCCTGTGCGCCGAGGCCGCGTCTTCTGCACCGGTGCTCGCATTCCTGAACTCGTGTACCCAAGGGGTTGGGTGGCACCCCGTCATGTTCTCCGGCATTCGGTGCCACGTGGTGCGTACACCCGATGCGTGCACCGTATGTCGGTTCCCGACCCTCCCAGCGCCGGTGGGCGGTGGTCTCGCATCACCTGACCCGCCACCCGAAGGAGTGAACATCGGAGGGGAGTTGGCGGGCAAGTTCCGGCGGACCGTGCGGGGGCCTTTTCCGGCTGGCCGGTTGGACGCGGACGGCAGGCTTTGGCAGGATTCGCCGACACGCCTTCCCGGAGTACTCCATTCCAGCCCAAAACAGGCGGCTGACCTGCGGGACCGTACCGTTTCCCGGGTTGTTGCCAGCCTTTGGTGAAGCGTGTGAAGGGGTCGTGCAGACTGGCCGAATGCGTACTGAGGTCATTTCGGAACCCGGCGCCCAGGACCGCCCCAACGAGGACTTCGCCGGTGTCTGCCTTCCCGCCTCCGGACAGGGGGGTTGCGTGATCGTCCTGGACGGCGTCACCCCGCCGAGGGACGGCACCGGGTGTCTGCATTCGGTCCCCTGGTTCACCGCGCGGCTGGGCGGTGCGCTGACCGAACTGACCGTTTCGCGAGGAGATCTGACGCTGCGGGAGGTCCTGGAGCAAGCGATCCGTCGCACAGCCGCCGCACATGCCGACTCCTGTGACCTTTCTCACCCGCGTACGCCGCAGGCGACCGTGGTCCTGGCGCGCTGGTCCGAGGACGCCGTCGAGTACCTGGTCCTGTCCGACTCCGTGCTGCTCCTGCGCTCCCCCGGCGGCGCCCTCACGCCGGTCCTGGACGACCGGCTGGACCGGCTCCCCCGTTCCGCCCTGGCCTCGGACGCGGTCGCCGACGCCACGGTCCGCAACAAGGAAGGCGGCTTCTTCACGGCCGCCGCCGACCCCTCGGTGGCGGCCCGCGCGGTGACCGGGACCGTCCCCCGCTCCGGGGTGGCCGCCCTCGCCGCGCTCACGGACGGCGCGACCCGCTGGACGGAGAAGTTCCGCGAGGGTGACTGGACGGCCCTCCTCGACGTCGTCCGCAAGGAGGGGGCGCGGGCGCTGGTGGACCAGGTGCGCGGGCTGGAGGCGGCCGACCGCGAGGAGCGGATGTTCCTGGGGCGGAGCAAGACGCACGACGACGCGACGGTGGTGTACGTCGAGCTGTGAGGCGCGCCCGGCGACGGCCGCGGGCTACTTCTCCATGACGTCGTTCAACTGGTGGAGCAGCCGGGCCAGTTCGGCGACCTCGGGGCGCGGCCAGTGGGCGAGCTGGCGGACGTAGCGGCCGCGGCGGGCCTCGCGGACCGTGCCGACCCGGCGCCGCCCCTCGTCGGTGAGGGCGACCAGCCAGGCCCGTCCGTCGGCCGGGTCGGGCTCGCGGGCGATCAGGCCGAGCTCCTCCAGGGCGCGCAGCTGGCGGGACATGGTGGCCTTGCCGACGCCGATGTAGGCGGCGAGCTCGGTGGCGCGCCGGCCGCCGCACTCGTCGAGCCGGACCAGCAGCCCGTAGGCGGCGGACTCCAGGTCGGGGTGGACCTCCCGGGCCATCTCGCCCTGGCTGGCCCGGGCGCGCCGCAGCAGCACCGTCAACTCGCGCTCCAGCGCCAGGAACTCCTGGTCCGCGCCGGTCGGCGGCAGCTCGGCGGCGGGTCGCCGGCCCTCGCCCTTCTCGTCCTCGTGCACGTCAGCACCCCTGATCGGTTTCGCAGTCCTGAAAGTTTCCGTCAAACCCCGTCGTCGCCGCAGCTCGCCAAGTATTTCGCAGGCGTAGACCAACGGCAGCCTCCGGATCCCCTTCACCGGCGGCCGCCACGTGCGTACGTTCCCCACGCGGACCACCGATGGCATGCGCACACCAGTGGTCGAGCCGTGTGACCTCGTGCCCCGCGCCCTCGTGTCGCGCCGGTCGCACCGGTCGGCTCTGGCATACCTGAGATCCCCTCACCCCACGGAGGCACGTCATGCCTGTGCTCAGACCCGTCCCCGCCCTGCTCACCACGCTCGCCGCGCTGCTGTGCGCGGCGCTCTCCCCCGCTCCCGTGCACGCCGACCCCGCCGTCCCCGCCCGCGGCTCGGCGTACATGGGCACGGGCGTGCTGGCCCACGACGGCCAGAACGGCACCCCCAGGACCGGCCTCGCCACCCAGACGGAGGGGGTGGACGTCGCCAGCTACCAGGGCGATGTCGCCTGGTCGACCCTGCTGGGCAGCGGGGTCCGATGGGCGTACGCCAAGGCGACGGAAGGCACGTACTACACGAACCCGTCCTTCGCCCAGCAGTACAACGGTTCCTACGACGTCGGCATGGTCCGCGGCGCGTACCACTTCGCGACCCCCGACACCACGGGCGGCGCGGCCCAGGCCGACTACTTCGTCGACCACGGCGGCGGCTGGTCGAAGGACGGCCGGACCCTGCCGGGCGTCCTCGACATCGAGTGGAACCCGTACGGCGACGCGTGCTACGGCAAGTCCGCGAGCGGGATGGTCGGCTGGATCACCGACTTCCTGAACCGGTACAAGGCGCGGACGGGCCGGGACGCCGTCATCTACACGGCGACGAGCTGGTGGTCCGACTGCACCGGCAACTACGCCGGGTTCGCGTCCGCCAACCCGCTCTGGATCGCCCGGTACGCCTCGGAGGTGGGCACGCTGCCGGCCGGCTGGTCGACGTACACGATGTGGCAGTACACGTCGACCGGTCCGTCGGTCGGGGACCACGACAAGTTCAACGGGGCCCTGGACCGGGTGGTGGCGCTCGCCAACGGCTGAGCGCCCCGCCGGTCAGGGCGAAGGCCCGGGAACCCTCGCGGGGACCCGGGCCCTCTGCGTCCGGCAGCGTCCGTCACGCCGCTGCCGGAACCTCCGGCGCCGCGCCGTTCGTGGCGGGCGCGAGCGCCAGTTCCAGGACCTGCCGGACGTCGGTCACGGCGTGGACGTCGAGCTTGTCCAGCACCTCGGCCGGGACGTCGTCCAGGTCGGCCTCGTTGCGCTTCGGGATGACGACGGTCGTCACCCCCGCGCGGTGGGCGGCGAGCAGCTTCTGCTTCACACCGCCGATGGGCAGCACGCGGCCGGTCAGCGAGACCTCACCGGTCATCGCCACGTCCGTGCGGACCAGCCGCCCGGAGAGCAGCGACGCCAGCGCCGTGGTCATCGTGACGCCCGCGCTCGGGCCGTCCTTGGGGACCGCGCCCGCCGGGAAGTGGATGTGCACACCCCGGTCCTTCAGGTCGCCGACCGGCAGTTCCAGTTCGGCTCCGTGCGAGCGCAGGAAGGACAGGGCGATCTGCGCCGACTCCTTCATCACGTCACCCAGCTGACCGGTCAGGGTCAGGCCCGCCGCGCCCGTCTCCGGGTCGGCCAGCGACGCCTCCACGAAGAGGACGTCACCGCCCGCTCCGGTGACCGCGAGACCGGTGGCCACACCGGGGACCGCGGTACGGCGCTCGGCCGGGTCCTGGGCGGACTCGGGCACGTGGTGCGGCCGGCCGATCAGGGCGCGCAGGTCCGCGTCCGTGATCGTGAACGGCAGCTCCCGCTCGCCCAGTTCGTGCTGGGCCGCGACCTTGCGCAGCAGCCGCGCGATCGACCGCTCCAGGGTGCGCACGCCCGCCTCGCGGGTGTACTCGCCGGCGAGCTTGCGCAGCGCGCTCTCGTCGAGGACGACCTCGCCCTGGTCGATGCCGGCCCGCTCCAGCTGGCGCGGGAGCAGGTGGTCACGGGCGATGACGACCTTCTCGTCCTCGGTGTAGCCGTCCAGGCGGACCAGCTCCATACGGTCGAGCAGGGCCTCCGGGATGGCCTCCAGGACGTTGGCGGTGGCGAGGAAGACCACGTCCGACAGGTCGAGTTCGACCTCCAGGTAGTGGTCGCGGAAGGTGTGGTTCTGCGCCGGGTCGAGGACTTCGAGCAGGGCCGCGGCCGGGTCGCCGCGGAAGTCGGAGCCCACCTTGTCGATCTCGTCGAGCAGGACGACCGGGTTCATCGAACCGGCTTCCTTGATCGCGCGGACGATCCGGCCGGGCAGCGCGCCGACGTAGGTACGGCGGTGGCCGCGGATCTCGGCCTCGTCGCGGACGCCGCCGAGGGCGACCCGGACGAACTTGCGGCCCATCGCGTGGGCGACCGACTCACCGAGCGAGGTCTTGCCGACGCCGGGCGGGCCGACGAGGGCCAGCACGGCACCGCCGCGGCGCCCGCCGATGACACCCAGTCCCCGGTCGTTACGGCGCTTGCGCACCGCCAGGTACTCGGTGATCCGTTCCTTCACGTCCTCCAGGCCGGCGTGCTCGGCGTCCAGGACCGCCTTGGCGCCCTGGATGTCGTACCGGTCCTCGGTCCGCTCGTTCCACGGCAGTTCCAGGACGGTGTCCAGCCAGGTGCGGATCCACGAGCCCTCCGGGGACTGGTCGCTGGACCGCTCCAGCTTGTCGACCTCCTTGAGAGCGGCCTCGCGGACCTTCTCCGGCAGGTCGGCGGCCTCCACCCGGGCCCGGTAGTCGTCGGACTCGTCGCCGTCCTTGTCCTTCTCGCCGTTCAGCTCGCGCAGTTCCTTGCGGACGGCCTCCAGCTGACGGCGGAGCAGGAACTCGCGCTGCTGCTTGTCGACGCCCTCCTGGACGTCCTTGGCGATGGTCTCGGCCACGTCCTGCTCGGCGAGGTGGTCGCGCAGCTGCTGGGTGGCCAGCTTGAGGCGGGCGACCGCGTCCACGGTCTCCAGCAGCTCGATCTTCTGTTCGGTGGTCAGGAAGGGCGAGTAACCGGAGTTGTCGGCGAGCGCGGAGACGTCGTCGATGGCCTGCACCCGGTCCACGACCTGCCAGGCGCCGCGCTTGCGCAGCCAGGCGGTGGCGAGGGCCTTGTACTCCTTGACCAGTTCGGTGACATGACCGGGCACCGGCTCCGGGACGTTCTCGTCGATGCGGGTGCCCTCCACCCACAGGGCGGCACCCGGGCCGGTGGTACCGGCGCCGATGCGCACCCGGTGACGGCCGCGGATCAGCGCGCCCGGGTCACCGTCGGCGAGCCGGCCGACCTGCTCCACGGTGCCGAGCACACCGGTGCTCGGGTAGGCGCCGTCGATCCTCGGCACCAGCAGCACCCTGGGCTTGCCCGGCTCGTCACGGGCGGCGGCCTGGGCCGCCTCCACGGCGGCGCGGACGTCGGGATCCTTGAGGTCCAGCGGGACCACCATCCCGGGCAGCACGACTTCGCCGTCGAGCGGCAGCACAGGGAGGGTGAGTGATGCGGACGTCGAAGCCATGATCTCCCCTTCGGCAGTGAACTTGAGCTATGCCGACTCAATGCCTGGCCGCCCAGAAATGTTCCCATGCATATGTTCGCTCTGAGCGATCGAGCGGTGACCAGGCCGGACGTGCTCTCAGCGGGGAGAACGCCCGGGTCTCAACAGGGAGTGCACACGGGTTTCAGCAGGGAGCGCACACGGGAAAAACAGTTGATCGGCTGGGGTGCATTCCCCGTACGGTCCCCCGGTGACAGACACCGACACCACGGCGGCCCTGCTCGCCGCCTACGACGCCCAGATGCGCTCGCTGGAGCCCTCGACCCCGGCTCCGGGGGTCACGTACGAACACGACGGCCCCCTGCTGCGGGTGGTGGGCGAGCACCGCGGCTTCGTGGGCGGCCGGCACGACTGGGGCGGCCTGCGCGGCCGCGAACTGGACGCGCAGATCGCCCGGCAACGGGACTTCTTCGCGGCGCGCGGCGAGGCGGTGGAGTGGAAGGTGTGCGCGCACGACACCCCGGCCGACCTCACCGACCGGCTCCGCGCGGCGGGCTTCGAACCCGAGCCCGAGGAGACGGTCCTGATCGCGCCGGCCGGCGACCTGGCCACGGCGTCCCCCGTACTGCCCACCGGGGTGACGCTCCGCCGGGTCACCGACGACGCGGACCTGGACCGCATCGCCGGGATGGAGACGGCGGTGTGGGGCGAGGACATGACGTGGCTCGCGGAACATCTGCGGGGCCTGCTGACGGCGGAACCGGACGTCCTGGAGATCTACGTCGCCGAGGCGGGCGGCGAGGTCGTCTCGGCGGCCTGGGTGGAGATCCGGCCGGACACCGACTTCGCCATGCTGCTGGGCGGCTCCACGCTGGCCGAGTGGCGCGGCAAGGGCGTCTACCGTGCCCTGGTCGCCCTCCGCGCGGCCCGGGCGACGGCCGGGGGCGCGGCCCACCTCCTGGTGGAGGCGTCCCCCGACAGCACCCCGATCCTCGAACGCCTGGGCTTCAAGGCCGTGACGACCACGACCCCGTACGTCTGGACCCCGGCCACCTGAAACGCCCCGTCAGGGGCGCGGGGAACTGCGCGCCCAGCCACGACGACGCCGCACCCCTCACCGACCGCCTGCACGGCGCGACGGCGGAGCGGGAACAGGCCCTGGGGACACCTGAGCGGGCCAGGAGCCTAGGGGCGGCCCGCCGCGCCCGGGTCTCCCGCGGGGACGGCGCCGGTGCCGGCACCGGCGGGGCCCTGCTCCCGGTACCAGCGCCGTACCACCGGCCACAGCGCCGTCCCGATGCCGAGCGCGATCAGATGGCCCCAGTTGGTCATCGGGTCCTGGAAGGCGACGAGGTCGGCGAGCAGGGCGTAGCCGACCAGGGCGAGCAGCGGCCAGCGCAGCCAGGGGGTGAGCAGTCCGCAGAGCGCGCCGATGCTGGCGGCGACGCCGAAGCTGATGCCGTAGTCGAGGCGGTGCAGGGAGGTGCCGGGGAGGTGGCCGACCAGTACCGCGAGGCCCACCGGTACCTCGGTCGCGAGGGTGGCGAGCACATGGCCGGCCAGGAAGACGAGGATCGCGCGGGCGCCCCCTATGCGCCGTTCCAGCGCGGTCAGCACGAGCACGAAGGCGAAGGCGTACGGCGACAGCAGGCCGCCCGCGATCCACAGCGCGCTGGCCAGCAGGACGAAGACCGGGGTGCGCACCAGATGCGCCACGTCGGTGCTGGAGTCCTGGTAGACGGTGTGCAGCAGACCGGGACCGGCATGGCTCGCGAAGAGCGAGGTGAGGGCCAGGACGGCGGTGTAGGCGAAGGTGACGGGGGTGCCGGTGGGGGTGGGCAGCAGCCGCCAGGGGCGCGGCAGCGGGACGGCCCGCGGAACCGGCGGCAGCGCCACCGCGACCGGCCCACGCTGCCGCGGCACACCGTCCAGCAGCAGAGCGACCTCGGCGGCCGGCAGCGGCCCGGCGGAAGCAGCGGCGGGCTCGGGCGGGGGCGTCGTCGCGGCCCTCGCGGTCCGTTCCACGGTGAGGCGCTCCTTCCGTTTCACTCCACCCTTCGCCGTCCCACGAGCCGCTGTCTATGACCGAGGCCACGCGCCGAGCGATTCTCAGGATTTTCTGAAGAACCATGAGGTGCCCGGAGGAACCATACGAGTCACCGCCCGCCGCCCGCGGACGCGAAGCGCCGCGCGGCCCCTCGAACGAGTGACCCGAGTGCGACTGTCCGCCACCCGTAATTCGCGTGGCCGCAAAGCCTTGTTGGGGCAGGATGACGGCATGACTGCCGCAGCCTCCGCGTACGACGGCCGCCCCGTGGTCCTGGACCGGCGCGACGGTCCGTACGGGGAGGTGGTGCTGCGCAGGCACGGCGAGTTGCTGCAGATCATCGCCAACGGCTGCTTCCTGATGGACACCTCCGACGGCCGCTCGGAACGGCTGCTGGTGGACGCCGCGCGGGCGGCCCTGGACGGGCGGCCGGCGCCGGCCGTGCTGATCGGCGGGCTCGGCGTCGGCTTCTCGCTCGCGCATGCCGCACAGGACGCCCACTGGGGGCGGATCACGGTGGTGGAGCGGGAGGCGGCGGTCGTCGGCTGGCACCGCGACGGCCCGCTGTCCGCGTTCTCCGCACGCGCGTTCGCCGATCCGCGCACGGTGATCGTCGAGGACGATCTCGTGGCGTACGTCAATGAGACTTGCGACACGTTCGACGCGCTGTGCCTGGACATCGACAACGGGCCCGGCTGGACCGTCGACGCGGCCAACGAGGGCCTCTACTCGCCTGCCGGACTCACAAGCTGCGCAAGGGTGTTGCGACCGGGCGGGGTACTGGCCGTGTGGTCGGCGCAGCCCTCGGCGGAATTCGAAGAAACCTTGCGGAATGCCGGGTTCACGCAGGTGCGTACCGAAGAGATGCCGGTTGCCCGGGGCGTTCCGGACGTCGTTCACCTTGCCGTCCGCCCTGGATAGCGAGTGCGCCGCCTGTCCCCGTAATGTGCATCCCTGACGCGGATCATTCAAGCGTCAATCGCAGTCATGGGATCACCCCACTGGTTCCGGAAAGCACACAGGGGCGGGCGATGGAGCAGACACACACCTCCCAGAACGGCACGGCGACGGCGACTGCGGGCGCCCAGCGCCGTGTTCTGGTCGTCGAGGACGACCCCACGATCGTCGACGCCATCGCGGCCCGCCTGCGCGCCGAGGGATTCCTCGTGCAAACCGCGGGTGACGGCCCGGCCGCCGTCGACACGGCCGAGGCCTGGCAGCCCGATCTGCTGATCCTCGACATCATGCTGCCCGGCTTCGACGGTCTGGAGGTCTGCCGTCGGGTGCAGGCCGCCCGGCCGGTGCCGGTGCTGATGCTCACCGCGCGCGACGACGAGACCGACATGCTGGTCGGCCTCGGGGTCGGCGCCGACGACTACATGACCAAGCCGTTCTCCATGCGGGAGCTGGCGGCGCGCGTGCACGTACTGCTGCGCCGGGTGGAGCGGGCGGCCATCGCGGCCTCCACGCCCCGCTCCGGCATCCTGCGCCTCGGCGAGCTGGAGATCGACCACGCCCAGCGCCGGGTGCGGGTGCGCAGCGAGGACGTGCACCTCACGCCGACCGAGTTCGACCTGCTGGTGTGCCTGGCCAACACCCCGCGCGCGGTGCTCTCCCGGGAGCAGCTGCTGGCCGAGGTGTGGGACTGGGCGGACGCCTCCGGCACCCGCACGGTCGACAGCCACATCAAGGCGCTGCGCCGGAAGATCGGCGCCGAGCGGATCCGCACCGTGCACGGTGTGGGCTACGCGCTGGAGACCCCGACGCCATGAGCGCAGGGCCGGCCGGACCGAGAGGCCCCGGAGGGCCAGGGGGCCCCGGAGCCGGGCCCTGGGGCGGGGTGCGCCCGTTCTCGATCAAGACCAAGCTGGGCGCCCTGGTCGTCGTCTCGGTGCTGATCACCACGGGTCTGTCGATGATCGCGGTGCACACCAAGACGGAGCTCCGCTTCATCACGGTCTTCTCGATGATCGCCACACTGCTGATAACGCAGTTCGTGGCGCATTCGCTCACCGCGCCGCTGGACGACATGAACACGGTGGCCAAGTCGATCTCGCAGGGCGACTACACGCGCCGGGTGCGCGAGAACCGCCGGGACGAGCTGGGCGACCTGGCCGAGACGATCAACGTCATGGCCGACGAGCTGGAGGCCCAGGACCGCCAGCGCAAGGAACTGGTCGCGAACGTCTCGCACGAGCTGCGCACGCCCATCGCGGGCCTGCGGGCCGTCCTGGAGAACGTCGTGGACGGGATCGCCGAGCCGGACACCGAGACCATGCGCACGGCCCTCAAGCAGACCGAGCGCCTCGGCCGGCTGGTGGAGACGCTGCTGGACCTCTCCCGCCTCGACAACGGGGTGGTGCCGCTGCGGCAGCGCCGTTTCGAGGTGTGGCCGTACCTCTCGGGGGTGCTCAAGGAGGCCAACATGGTCGCCGGGGCGCGCGGGCTCGCCTCGAACTCCGGCAGTCACACCCGGACGGACGTCCATCTGCATCTGGACGTGTCCCCGCCGGAGCTGACCGCGCACGCCGACCCGGAGCGCATCCACCAGGTCGTGGCGAACCTCATCGACAACGCGGTCAAGCACAGCCCGCCGCACGGCCGGGTGACCGTACGGGCGCGGCGCGGGCCGCTGCCGGAGTCGCTGGAGCTGGAGGTCCTGGACGAGGGCCCCGGCATTCCGCGCTCCGAGTGGCACCGGGTCTTCGAGCGCTTCAACCGGGGGGCCGTACGACGGCCGCACGGGCCGGGCAGCGACGGCGGTACGGGGCTGGGGCTGGCGATCGCCCGCTGGGCGGTGGACCTGCACGGTGGCGGGATCGGCGTGGCCGAATCCGACCGGGGTTGCAGGATTATCGTCACCCTCCCGGGGCTTTCATCCATGCCAAGTTGACGTAAAGTTCGAACCGGAGCCTCAAGATCCACCTCTGTCCACCGGGCTCTCCGCTCCTGACCTGGCGGAGCCATGCCCCGGTTCGGACCACTCACAGTGGAACCACGCTTGTTTCCCGCCATTTCAAGCCCTGAAACAAGTTTTCCGGTGTGACTTACGCGACGATGACCTTGCTCAGCCTGACCTTCCCGGCCATGGAGGCGTAGCCTTTATTCCCGCTGTCCATCACCTTGTGAAGCGGAAGAGGGCGGTTGCCGCCGTGTCGCCACAGTCCCCCAGTAACTCGAGCATCTCGACCGACGCAGACCAAGCGGGCAAGAACCCCGCGGCCGCGTTCGGACCGAACGAGTGGCTCGTCGACGAGATCTATCAGCAGTACCTCCAGGACCCGAATTCGGTAGACCGAGCCTGGTGGGACTTCTTCGCCGACTACAAGCCGGGAGCGCCCGCCGCCCCGGCTCCGGCGGGTACCGCGGCCGCGGGGGCCGCGGGCACCGGCACCACACCCGCGCCGGCCCAGCCGGCTCCGGCCGCGMCGGCGCCCGCAC
>NZ_JAKQYH010000021.1:0-37719 GCF_022343545.1 Streptomyces arenae | reverse complement strand
TGGAACGGGAGGCCAGGCGGCGCGGGGATGGAGAGGGGGCAGGTGGGGGGTGGGGGAACTTGGGGGAAAGGGGGCTTCGGGCGCACGCTTTGCAGGCGCAGCGGTTACCGTGCTGACGTAAGTGGACCTGGGGAACAAGGGGGAGGGCCGATGCCCGGAACCGTGCTGCTGCTCGCGGCCTCGCCGACGGGCAAAGGGCGACTGGTGGACGCGGCCTCCGTGCTCCCCGTGCTCGCGGCCGTGCCCCCGGCGATACTCTCCGGCACCGACACCGCCAACGTCGTCGAACTCGCCGACCCCCTGGAGCCGCAGGCCGTGCTGACCCGGCTGCGGGCCGCCGCGGCCGCCCCCGGACCGCTGACCCTGTTCGTCACGGGCCAGCTGCACCTGGACCGCAGGCAGCGGCTGCCGCATCTGGCCCTGGCGCGGACCACGCCCGCGACGGTGCGGTACACCGCGCTGCCCTGGCACTGGATCCGGGAGGAGCTGCGGCTGCGCCCGCCCGGGGCGACGTCGCTGGTGCTCGACCTGCACGCGGACCACGAGACCTGGGCGCACCTGCGCACCGCTCCCCTGGACTCCGGGCGGAACAACGCCGTGCACGGGCGTATCGCGCCGCCGCCCGCCCGGCGGGAGGTCGCCGTGCCGTCGTACATGAAGGCCGTGGCGACGGTGCTCAGGAGCGGGCACCGGCCGGCGCTGGAGCAGCTGCACCAGCAGGTGCTCGTGCGGCTCGGTGCCGAGACCGCCACCGACATGCTGCTCAGCACGTACGGCCCGGACGGCGGCGATCCGCACGACGCCATCAGCTCGGCCGTGCGGGACGGGCGGTACGCGGACGCGGACGGACTCGCCGCCCGTTGGGAGGAGGCCGCCGCGCGGGCGCACGGGCCGGCCTCCGAGGACGCGCTGCACTGGTCGGAGGTACGGGCCGACCTCGCGATGTTCGCCGGGGACGCGGTGCGCAGCTGCCGTACCTGGCTGACCGTGGCCACCACGCGGCTGGCCGCCGGGGAGCCCGCCGACACCCCTGCCGTGGAGGCGGCCGTGGACCGGGCCCACCACCAGTGGGGGGCCATCAAGGACGCGGCGCGGGCCCGTGAACTGGGGCCCGCGCTCGCGGAGTTGAGACTCAGGGTGCCGGGCCGCCGGGAAGGTGCCCTGGACCACGTCCAGCAGCACCTCCGGCAGCTTCAGACCAGCTGACCGGGAGCCGGCTGGCTAGCTCGTGAAGGTGAAGTACTTCCAGGCGCCGTACGTCGTGGAGTTGACGGTGTCGCCGGACGAGCCGTTGATGTAGTCGGAGCGGACGCGGAAGCGCCAGCCGACGTCCTCCTTGTGGTTGCCGCCGAACTCGACCTTCGAGAGCCCGCTGGTGGCCAGGGCGAAGTACTGGGAGGTGTCCGAGTACCAGCGGCCCTGGTAGTAGACCTGGAAGTCGAAGCGCTGGGCACGGCCGTCGTAGTACGGCATCTTGGTCGTGAACAGCGGGTTCTTGGTCTTGTGGAAGTAGTAGTAGGTCTGGCCCCAGGCCTTCTTCGACTTGTACTGGCGGCTGACCGACATGGAGATGCTGACCTTCGCGCCCACCGTGCTGGACACCGAGCGCGGCTGCCAGCGGGCGTCACCCGAGAACTTCGCGGTGACCTTGGTGTCGCGCTTGAGGTCGAGGACGACGGACAGGTTGCCGTGCGAGTCGACCTTGCCGGACTTCACCAGCTTGTTGGGCTTGTCCGAGCCGAACGGGTCGGCCCAGATCTCCACCGTGCGGTTCTTGTACGTGGTCCCGAGGTGGGCCGTGAACTTCACGTCCTTCCCGTACGCGTACACCTTGCCGTTGTTGTTCAGCGACAGCGTCGGCTTGGCGCGGGAGACGTCCACGGTGTCCTTGGCGGACGCGCCCGTGTGCCCGGCGTCGCCCGCGTAGCTGACCCGGTACGTCACCTTGCCGCCGGCCGGCGGGGTGTCGGTGAACGAGTAGGTGCCGTCCGCCTTGACCGTGACCGCGGGCAGCGCCTTGCCGTTCGGGGACTCCAGGTCGGTACGGGTGACCGCGAGCGGGGTGCCCGCCGGCAGCGCGACCGTCGAGGAGAGCTTGCCGGTGACGGTGAGCTGCTTGGCGCGGGTCGCCGACGCCGGGGCGTTCACCGTGAGGGTGCTGGCGGCCTTGGCCGGGCCGTCGTACTCGCGCAGGGAGTACACGTCCGCGTCGTTGGACGTCACCGCGAACAGGCGGGACGCGTCCGGCGCCCAGGCCAGCCCGCCGGTGGCGAGGGTGTCCGCGCCGCTGGAGTGGCCGGTGTTCGGGAAGTCGTAGGAGCGGACGGCCTCGCTGCTGCCCGGGTGGAAGATGTAGACGTCCGGGTCGTACCAGGCGAAGCTGCCGCCCGCGACCGTGCCGTCGGGCGCGATCGCGACGGAGTTCGGGTAGGCGGTGGTGGTGTACTTGCCGTCCTCGTTCAGGTCGGACGTCTTGAACACCTGGTGGTAGTACGGCGCTCCGCTCGCCACCACGACGTCCTTGCCGTCGGGGGTGACCTGGAGGTCGCCGAGGTTGCTGCCGGCCTCGCGGGTGCTGGCCAGCTTGGCGGCGGTGCCCGAGGAGACGTCGTAGGAGGCGACCGTGGCCGGGCTCAGGCCCAGCTGGCCGGCGACCAGGATGTCGGTGCCCGGCGCCGCGTCCAGGACCGGCGCGGAGTACCAGCTGTTGTCCTGGTCCAGCGTGACCTCGTGCTGGTCGCCGGTGAGGTCGACGGAGCCGATGTTGCCGCCCGCGTCGCCGCCGTAGCCGAACCAGAGCTTGCCGCCCGCGAGGGCGACGCTCAGCGGCTTGTCGCCGACCGCGTAGCGGGTGGTCTCGGTGTCCGTCGCGGTGTCGATGACGGCGATGGCGTCCTTGTCCTGCACGGCCGCGTAGAGCGTGCCGGAGTCGGCGGACAGTTCGAGGCCGGCGACGCCGGAGAGATCGGTGGTGAGCTGCTTGAGCACGGTGCCCGAGTAGTCGGTGACGACGATCTTGCCGTTGCTCGGGTCGCTGACGAACACCTGCTGGTGGGCGCCGTCGACGACGATGTCACCGACCGACTTGACCGGCAGGAGCCCGCTGGTGTCGGCGTAGGCCGGAGCGGCCGCCAGGGCCGCGGAGCTGAAGAGGACCGCCAGGGTGGTGGCGGCCGTGACGGTGCGCATACGCACGCTGATTCGAACCCCCCGGATCGAATGAAGTGGGCGCCACAGAACGCGGCCCACGAATGTGCGAGTCCTCTTGTGTGAGTTCCCTGTGGGCCGCGTGTGGCGGATGCAACGAAGACTAAGTCATGCCACTGACAATCGGCATCCGGGATTCCCGGGCGGGGGCGGAAGCCGGTCAGGCGTACGCGTCGAAGGTGATCGCGCTCGGCTTGGCCTTGGCGAGGTGGTCGTCGAACTTGGCGTCCTGGAGCGGCAGGTTCGCGTCACCCCAGTCCGAGGCGTTCAGCACGTCCCGCAGCTTGGACGCCATGTTGTCCCAGGTCAGCAGGTTCTCCTGGTGCCAGGCGCCGTCGTCGTTCTCCGGGGTCTCGCCCCACTTGGCGAACCGGAAGTCGTGGGTGCTCAGACCGTCCTTGTGGTAGACGACCTGGACGCGCCGGCCGCTCATCGGGACGTCGGCGACCGCCTCGGTCTCGAAGTCGCCGTGCTGGGAGGCGGACAGGTACGACGGGTAGTCGGCGCCCTGCTTCACCCAGACGACGATGCACTCCCAGTCGTGGCGGTGGCCGATCCCGGGGGCGGCCTCGTCCTTCTCGAAGTAACTGGCGTAGATGATCCCGCACCAGCCGTTGTCGCACTTGGCCCGCGAGTAGGTGTTCGCGTGGTCGAGATGGCCGTCGCGGCACTGGCCGGTGACCGAGCCGGTCGGCTTGAGGCCGCCGTTGAGGTTGCCGTCGGGGTCGATGGCGGCGGCGGGGTAGCAGCTGTCCGTGTCGTAGTCGTACAGCGGCTCGAAGAACTTCTGGAACGTCGTGGCGTTCTCCGGCAGGTTCTGCAGCACGCCCGCGGAGGCGCTGAACGGCAGAGCGAGGGTGAGCGCGGCGGCGCTGCCCACGACGGCGGCGGCTCGGCCGGGTCGGCGGGTCCTGGTTCGGGACATCGGGGGGCTCCAGTCGGTCCTCGATTGGTTCCGGACATGACATCCGGCTGGAGAGAGCGTGGCGGCCCCGGGCGTGCGAGGGAAGGGCTTTCTGTCAAACGGCGGGCGGCATTTCGCGGAACTGGTCAACCCGCGTCCACAGGCGGGGAGTCGGCGTGTTCAACGCGGTCCGTGTTCAGGACGGTCCGTGTTCAGCGAGGTGCGTGTTCAGGGCGGTCCGTGTTCAGCGCGGTGCGTGGTCGGCCGCGGCCGGGGCGGTCGACCGCGGGCCGCTGTCCGCCGCTCCGGCGGGGCCCGCGTTGCCGGCCGTGACGAGTGCGACCACCGCGATCACGGCGGCTGCCACACTACGGACGGTGGGCGTACCGCCGAACGAGCGGAGCCAGGAAGGGAGAAGCGCGGCGGGGCGTGCGGCAGGGCGTGCGGATGTGCGTCCGGGCACGGCGACCTCGCAACAACAGGGGCGGGTTAAGCAGGTTTAATCCGCCGTTTAACCTAGGGGCAGTCAGAGCTCAACGGCAAGGGGTGCAAGGGGAGTTGGGGGGAGTGGCACAATGCAGGAACGGGACGACCCGGAGACCATCGGGCGACGGGTGCAGCAGTTGCGCACCGAACGGGGGCTGACCCAGCGACAGCTGGCCGAACCGGCCTACACGCCCGCCTACGTCTCCACGCTGGAGGCGGGCCGGGTACGGGCCTCCGACGAGGCGCTGCGGCACATCGCCGGACGGCTCGGCGTCGGCTTCGAGGAGCTGGCCAGCGGGCGCCCCGCCCACCTCGCCACCGACCTCAGGCTGCGGCTCACCGAGGCCCAGCGCACCCTCGCCACCGGCGCCGCCGAGGAGGCCGCCGCCCAGTACGCGGCCCTCTTCGAGGAGGCGGAGGCGCACGGGCTGGCCGTGGAGCAGGCCACCGCGCTGCTCGGCATGGGCGAGTGCGCCCTCGACACCGGCGAGCTGGGCCGGGCCAGGGAGTTCTTCGAACGGGCCGAGCTGTGGACGGCCGGCGAACCGCTGCCGGTGCGCGTCCCGGCGATCCGCGGCCGTGCGGTCAGCCACTACCTCGCGGGTGAACTGCGGTACGCCGTGTACCTGCTGGAGTCCACCCTCGACGAGCTCAACCGCGGCGGCCTGCACGACCCGGACGCGCTGCTGCTCCTGTACGCCTCCGCCATCGGCCCCTACATGGACATGGGCGCCCACGCCCGCGCCGCCCAGGCCGCCGAACTCGCCCTCGCCCTCGCCCCGCAGGCCGGCGACCCCGCTCTGATCGCCCGGATGCACCGGTCCGTCGCCCGTACGCTGCTCGCCGAGGGCCGGGTCGCCGAGGCCGACGCCTCCCTCGCCAAGGCCGCCGAGCTGTACCGTCAGCTCCAGCTGCGCACCGAACTCGCCAACTGCCACTGGATGCGCGGCTACGTCTGTGCGCAGAACGGCGAACTGGAGCGGGCCGAGGCCGAGTTGAGGGAGGCGCTGGCGATGCTCTCGGAGACCCGTGCCGCCCTGTACCGCAGCCAGGCGGCCGTGGAGCTGGCCGACGTCCTGCACCGGCGGGGCAAGTCGGACGAGGCGGCCGGTCTCCTCCACGACGTGCTCGGCGACCTCAACTCCGAGCGCGGCGCGGTCCATTCGGCCGCCGCCCACCGGCTGCTCGGCATCATCGCCGAGGACGCGAGGGACACCGAGGCGGCCGAGGAGCACTACGTCCGGGCGCTGAGCCTGCTGGAGCGGGCGGGCGCGGCCGGTGACCTGGCGGACCTGTGCCGGCTCCTCGGCGACCTGCTGCGCCGCACCGGCCGGGTGGAGGCGGCCCTCGACGCGTACCGCACCGGCCTCGGTCACCGGACGGCCCCGGGCACGACGACCCTGGGCCCGGCACCGGCGCAGCCGCCGCTGTAGGGAGGACGCCGGCCGTGGCCCGTGCCGGGCGACGGCTCTTTCAGGGGCGCGGGGCGGTACCGATGTGCGGCTCCCCCGCGTGGGCGCGACCAGCTCCCGCCGGACCCGCACCCGACGCACAGCCTCCTCTGTGCCGAGCGACAGCTCCCGTCACTACCTTCCCCGAAGTGCACAACCAACGGACAGTCGCCGACGGCCTGCGTCTCCTGACACGGGCCGTCGTCCACGTGGTCCTCGGCGGCACCGCCCTGCTCGCCATCGCGACCGTCGTGTCCGTCCTGGGCCCCAATCTCGCGCTCGACCTCTACACCCCACCGGTGGCCGCCTGGTGGACGGTGTTCACGGCCGTCGCCGTCCAGGGCGTCCCCTTCCTCCTCCTCGGCACCGTCGTCTCCGCCGCGATCGGTGCCTTCGTCCCGGAACGGGTCTTCACCCGGCTCCTCCCCCGCAACCCGGCCCTCGCCGTTCCCGTGGCGGGAGCCGCGGGCGTCGTCCTGCCCGGCTGCGAGTGCGCCTCGGTGCCGGTCGCCGAGAGCCTGATGCGCCGCGGGGTCGCCCCGGCCGCGGCCCTCGCCTTCCTCCTCTCCGCCCCGGCCGTCAACCCGGTCGTCCTGGTCGCGACCTCGATCGCGTTCCCCGGCCGGCCGGAGATGGTCCTGGCCCGCCTCCTCGCCTCCTTCGGCACGGCGGTGACGATGGGCTGGCTGTGGACGCGGTCCGGCCGCGCCGACCGGCTACGGCCGCCCCACCGCGCCGGGGCACACCAAGTCTTCGGCCCGCGTGCCTTCCTCACCGGCCTCCAGCACGACTTCCTGCACGCCGGCGGCTTCCTGGTGCTGGGCGCGGCGGCCGCGGCGACCTTCAACATCGCCGTACCGAGGTCGGTCCTCGACGCCTTCACCGGCTCCGCCTGGACGGCCGTACCGCTCCTCGCCCTGCTGGCCGTCGTGCTGTGCGTGTGCAGCGAGGCCGACGCCTTCGTGGCCGCCTCGCTCAGCGCCTTCCCGGCCACCGCGAGACTGGCGTTCATGGTGGTCGGCCCGATGGTCGACCTGAAGCTGCTCGCGCTCCAGGCGGGCACCTTCGGCCGGGGCTTCGCGCTCCGCTTCTCCTCGGCGACCTGGCTGGTGGCGCTGTCGGCCTCCGTCCTGGTGGGCTGGTGGCTGCTGTGAGGCGGTACGGCGGCCCGGTCCTGCTCTGCCTGGTCGGCGCGGCGGTCCTGCGGATCACGCTCCTCGGCGACCTGTACCTCCGCTACGTCCAGGCGGCCCTGCGCCCGTACCTGATCGCGTCCGGGACCGGCCTGATCCTCCTAGGCATCGCCACGGCGATCCCGCGCACCCGGACCCGGACACCGGACGAACACGGCGACGAGGTGGGCGGAGCCCACGGCGACGAGCCGGGAGGAGGCCGCCGCGACGAACACGGAGCTGAGGGCGGGCATGGAGGTGGGGGCGGGCACGGGCGCCATGCTCACGGTCCTCGTGTCGCGTGGCTGCTCGCGCTTCCCGCTCTCGCCCTGCTGCTCTTTCCACCGCCGGCCCTCGGCTCGTACAGCGCGCAGCGCGAGGCGGCGCAGCGGGCGGCGCAGGGCGTCGGGACCTTCCCGGCGCTGCCGTCCGGCGACCCCGTGCGGCTGACGCTCGCCGAGTTCAGCTCACGGGCGATCTACGACAGCGGACGCTCGCTGACCGGCCGTACGGTCGTGATGACGGGGTTCGTGACGGACGGCGCGAGCGCCGGCAGCTGGTACCTCACCCGGCTGACGGTCACCTGCTGCGCCGCCGACGCGACCACCGGCAAGGTCGAGATCCGGGGCGCGGACGCGCCGCCCGCCGACACCTGGGTCACCGTCACCGGCACCTGGCACCCCAAGGGCCGACTCGGCTCGGACGCGGCCTGGCCGCCGGTACTGGACGCGACGGCACTGAAGACGGTGCGGCAGCCGTCCGACCCCTACGAGACCCGCTAGGCCCCGGCCGCGGGGCGGGGGCTCAGGCCTGGGCGCGGCCCTTCTCGCGGACCTGGGCGAGGCGTTGGACGCCGGTGCCGAGGGCCTGTCCGGTGGTGTCCGAGGGGAGCGTGCCGAGGGCACCGGTGGTGAGGACGATCGCGTCGTCGCCGACGCGGACCACGGCGAGGTCGAGGGTGAGGGTGCTGGGGTCGGTGTCGGCGGACCCCTGCCAGGTGACCGTGACGCGCAGGCCCTGCCGCGCGTCCCCCAGTACGGGCAGGCCGGCGTCGGCGACCTGGACGAGTTCGACACCGGAGCGGGTCGTCTGGGCCGTGAACCGTCCGCAGCTGCCGGGCAGGGTCCGCAGCCAGGCCAGCGTCCGGTCGAGGCCGGCGGCGTGGCTCGCGTCCACCTGGTAGCGGAGCTGGGCGGCGTCGTCGCCGTCGTCGAGGGTGACGACGGCCTGCGGTCCGGCCGGGGCGCCGGCCACGTCGTCGGCGTACAGCGCGTCGAGCAGGCGCTGGCAGTCCGGTTGCGCCGTGGTCGCCTTCAGCAGCCCGTCGTGCCAGGTGGCGGTGCCGTCGCTCGCCGTCCACGGCACCCCCAGGTCCGCCTCGCTGATCAGCGCGGCCTGCGCCTGGTCGACGGTGAGCACCGGGGCACCGGACGCGCCGGGCGAGGCGGCGGCGCTGGCCGGGGCGGGCCGGTCGGCGGCGGCCGGGGCGGAGCCGGGCGCGTCGGCCCGCGGGGCCGGGCCCGCCGTGCACGCGGAGACGGCGAGCAGACCGGCCACGGCAAGACCGGAGGCGGTGACTCTCATGGCGGGGCCTCCCGGGGACCAGGACCAGCGGCGGAAACGGCTGCTCCCACGCCACCACCGCACGACCCCGGCCACCACCGCTCCGACCCGTCCGGGTGAGCCGGCCCGGCCGGACGGGCGGCCCGCGCGGCACTCACGACGGCTCCGCGTCCGTCACATCCCGGAACACCACGAGCGGCCCCGCCCGGCCGGCCTCCCCGGCGCCCGCCCCGCCTCCGAGCGTCCCGGATGCCGTATGACGGCTGCCGTCGTGTCTGCGACGGTGCCGGTGCCGTATGACGGGGCCCGTCCCGTCGCATCGGTGCCGGTGCCGGTGCCGGTGCCGGTGTCGGTGTCGGTCTAGCGCGCCCGCGCCCGCGCCTGCGCCTGTGGCGGTGAGCGGGGTGTGGCCGGGTGGGGGTTCTGGGGCGTGCGTAAGGTCGGGACTGACGGAAGGAGCCCTCTGTGGCCGGTCAGCGCATTCCTGTGATCATCGACTGCGATACCGGGGTCGACGACGCCCTCGCCCTGTTGTTCGCCGTCCGGCATCCGGGGCTGGAGCTGCGGGCGGTGACCTGTGTCGCCGGGAACACGGACGTGGACGGGGTGGTCCGCAACACCCTGACCGTGCTGGAGCGGGCCGGCGCCGGGGACGTCCCGGTCGCCCGGGGCGCGGAGCGGCCGTTGCTCGAGGCGGCCCGGTCGGCCCGGCACGTGCACGGGACGGACGGGATGGGGGACCTGGGGCTGCCCGCACCGGCCGGGCGCCCCGTCGACGTGGACGCCGTGACCCTGCTGCGCCGCGAGATACTCGCCTCGCCCCGGCCGGTCACCCTGATACCCACCGCGCCGCTCACCAACATCGCCCTGCTGCTGCGCACCCACCCCGAGGTGACCCGGAACATCGAGCGGATCGTGTTCATGGGCGGCGCGGTCGCCACCGGCAACGCCACCCCGGTCGCCGAGTTCAACGTCTGGCACGACCCCGAGGCGGCCGCCGTGCTCCTCACCGCGGGCGTGCCGATCACCATGTACGGCCTGGACGTCTTCCAGCGGGTCGTGGTGCCGGGCCCGGAGGTACGACGGCTGCGCGCCAGTACGGAGCCCGGGGCCCGGCTCGCCGGCGACCTGCTCGCGCACCGGCCCGCCGCCCCGGACCCGGACGGTGTGGCCGGGGCCGGCGACGACGCGGCCGGCGGTCTCGGCGACGCGGGCGCCGTGTGTGCCGTGGCCGACCCGGGCGGGCTGACCACCCGGCTGCTGCCGGTCGAGGTGTCGCTGGCGCCGGGGCCGACCCGGGGCCAGACGATCGTCGACCGGCGCCCGCGCCCCGGCGAGGCCGAGATCCACGGCGGTGGCCGGGAACGGTCCCTGGTGGACGTGGCGCTCGACGTGGACGTGCCCCGGTACGTTCGGCTCTATCTGCGGACGGTCGCGGCGACGACCCCGGGCGGACCAGGCGAAGTGAACTGAGGACACCCGCTGGACGGAGACACGCGTGTGCCCCGGCCGTCCGAGACGGCCGGGGCACACGTCGGTGCGGGGCGGTGGCGCGTCAGCCGCGGGCCGCCTTCCGGCGCCGCGTCGCGACGACGATCGCGCCGCCGCCGGCCAGCAGCACGGCCGCGCCGCCGGCGAGGTAGCCGGTGCTGGAGCTGGCGCCGGTGTGGGCGAGGTCGCCGCCACGGCCGGAGTCGGTGCTCGGCGCGGGCGCCGGGGTGGTGCTCGACTCGGACGCGGAGGGCGTCGGAGTGGCGGTACCGGTCGAGGAGCTCTCCGAGGGTGCCGGGGCGGTGGTCTCCTCGGCCGGGGTGGACGGCTCGGCCGGGGTGGACTCCGACTCCGAGGGCGCCGGGGCGGACGGGGACGGCGACGAGGACTCGCTGGTCGAGCAGTCCTTCGTACCGCCGTTCCAGGACGCGATCAGCTTGTCCTTGATGACCGCGTGGTCCGGGCCGGCCGGCAGGTCCCCGTGCTCGAAGCCGTCGTTGGCGTCCTTCTCGCCGTCGAACTTGACGGCACCCCGGTAGAGGTCGATCTGCGCGAAGCAGCCGGCGTCCGGGACCGCGATGTCGAGGGAGTCGGTCTGGCCCTGCTTGACCGTCACCGAGTCGAAGTCGACGAAGATCTGCTGCCCGGAGGTGGCGAAGGTGGGGCCGTGGGCGATGTAGGAGGCGAGCGAGGCGGTGCAGCTCGCGGCGCCACCGGCGGCGCGGACCTTGATGTGCACCTTGCCGTCGTCGGTGACCTTCAGGTTCTGGTCGTCGACCTTCACCGAGTCGAAGAAGTCCGAGCCGTCGACCGAGAACTGGCACTTGTCGGTGCCGGTCTCCGTGCCGGCCCCGGTGCCGGGGCTGTAGTGGCCGCCGGAGTTCCAGCCGTCGCCGCCGGGGGCACCGCCGTGGGCCCAGGCGCCGGACGCGCCCGCGACGGTGGCGGCACACAGGGCGAACGACGCGACGCCCGTCCCCAGCAGGCGGCGCGCGGTGACATGGCTGGCTATGGACATGGATATCCCATCGTGCGGAAGTCAGCGGATGCGGAGTGCGGCGAAGAAACACGGGGCCCATTGGTCACATGAGCCACGGTGTGCGGCCCATGGTGGTTGGCCCCGCCGAATGCTGTCAACCTGCCCTGAGGCAAGGGACGTTCGGTGACCATCACAACTCCCTCACACAGGGAACGATCCGCTCCGGCCGGTGTGAAGGTTCGCTTTCGCGGCAATATGGACAGGCTTCCAGTCGGTGCCCCTGCCGGGCCCCTCCGTCCGGGTCCCTTCGTCCGAAAGGAACAAGCGTGGTCGACCTCTCCTCCAGGAACCCCGACTGGTGGCGTCAGGCCGTGATCTACCAGGTGTATCCGCGCAGCTTCGCCGACGCGGACGGCGACGGACTCGGTGACCTCAAGGGCGTCACGGAGCGGCTGTCCCATCTGGCCGCGCTCGGTGTGGACGCCCTGTGGCTCAGCCCGTTCTACCCGTCCGAACTCGCCGACGGCGGCTACGACGTCGCCGATCACCGGAACGTCGACCCGCGCCTCGGCACCCTCGACGACTTCGACGCGATGACCGCCGAGGCGCACCGGCTGGGCCTGAAGGTGATCGTCGACGTCGTCCCCAACCACACCTCGCACCTGCACCCCTGGTTCCAGGAGGCGCTGCGGGCCGTTCCGGGCTCCCCGGCCCGGGACCGGTACGTGTTCCGGGCCGGCCGTGGCACGCGCGGCGAACTCCCGCCCTCCGACTGGCAGTCGGTGTTCGGCGGCAGCGCCTGGCAGCGGGTCCCGGACGGCGAGTGGTACCTGCATCTCTTCGCCCCCGAACAGCCCGACCTGAACTGGGAGCACGAGGAGGTCCGCGCCGACTTCCGCACCACCCTGCGCTTCTGGTCGGACCGGGGCGTCGACGGCTTCCGGATCGACGTGGCGCACGCCCTGGTGAAGGACCTCGCAGAGCCGCTGCGGGACGTGTCCGAGTTCGGGGCGACCGGCGAGGAGGCGCTGGAGCGGGTGCCGCCCGGCACCCACCCCTACTGGGACCGGGACGAGGTGCACGAGATCTACCGCGACTGGCGCAAGATCTTCGACGCCTACAGTCCGCCCCGCACGGCCGTCGCCGAGGCCTGGGTGCCCGGCGCCCGCCGCGCCCTGTACGCCCGCCCCGACGAACTGGGCCAGGCCTTCAACTTCGAGTATCTGCAAGCTCCCTGGGATGCCGACGCGCTGCGTCAGGTGATCGCCGACTCGCTGGCCACCGCGGGCGCGGCCGGCGCCTCCGCCACCTGGGTGCTGTCCAACCACGACGTCGTACGGCACGCCTCCCGGCTGGTGTTGCCGCCGGGCACCGACGAGAACGCCTGGCTGCTGTCCGGCGGCCACGCCCCGCGGACCGATGCCGCGCACGGCCTGCGCCGCGCCCGCGCGGCCACGCTCCTCATGCTGGCGCTGCCCGGGTCGTCGTACGTCTACCAGGGCGAGGAACTCGGGCTGCCCGAGGTCGCCGACCTACCCACGGCCGTCCTCCAGGACCCGATCTGGGAACAGACGGGCCATGTCCGCAAGGGCCGGGACGGCTGCCGGGTGCCGCTGCCGTGGACGACGGACGGACCGTCGTACGGCTTCGGGGCGGGCGGCGCCTGGCTGCCGCAGCCGGAGTGGTTCGCGTCGTACGCGGTCGAGGCGCAGGCCGGTGCGGAGGGCTCCACCCTGGAGCTCTACCGCACCGCGCTGCGGCTGCGCCGCAAGCTGCTCGACGGCGAGACGCTGACGTGGGCCGAGGCGCCCGAGGGTGTGCTGCACTTCGCCCGGACGGACGGCTGGCGGTGCGTCACCAACGTGTCGCACGCGCCGGTGCCGCTGCCGCCGGGCGAAGTGCTGCTCGCCAGCGTGCCGTTGCCGCTGGACGGCACGCTGCCGCCCGACACCACGGTGTGGCTGGGCGCCTGACTCAGCCTGCGGTGGGACTGGGGGTCCCGCCGTTGCCGACCCCGGCGCCGCTGCCCGTGAAGCCCGGCTCGCCCGGCAGCGCCGGCGGCTTGGTCGTGCTGTTGACCGGCGGGGTGAGCACGACCTGCGGCTGGCCCGGGTCCGGCGGCGGCGGGGTCAGGTCGGTGGCGGGCAGCTTCGGCGCGGTCGTCTCCTGGAAGAGGACCGAGGGGAAGTCGACCAGGCCGGTCTGCTCCATCACCGTGATGTGGTCGAGGACCGTGGCGTTGGCCTGGTCGGCGAGGGTGCGCACCAGGGTGTTCGTGGTGGTGGAGCGGACCTTCGCGATGGTGTTGAAGATCGAGCCGTGCGTCACGCGCAGGATGTTGGCGAAGTCGGTGTCGAACTTCTTCCCGCTGTCCGCGGTGAGGGTGCTGACGAACCCCTGCTGCTGCGGCGAGGCCACGTTGGGGATGGCGATGTTGAGCATCTGGCTGATCTTGCGGCAGCTGATGTCCAGCGCCGCGTGACCGTCGATCAGGTGCTTGCTCGCGGTGATGACCGCCGGGGTCGTGCCCTTCTTCAGGCCGAGCTGACCCACCGGGTACTCCCAGAGGCCGGCCGCGCGCACCTTCACCACGAAGTCACGGTCGCCCTCGGTCAGCGGCCCCCACTGGGTGTTGGCGATGACCCTGGTGGCTGAGCTGGACGTGGTGTTGACGCCCAGCATGCTCGGGTAGGCGAGTGCCGCGAGGGTCAGGCTCAGGGCACCTCCCACGAAGAGAGTGCCTGTCGCGTTGCGCGAAAAGGGCATCGGAGCCTCCGGCCCGGTCGGGGGTCCCGCGTGCCGCGGGGTCGGACGCAGAGAAGTACGGACAGGGAAGCGCCCGAAACCTTTTGGTTTGGCAAAGAACTTGTGAGGCCTTCCCCGGCGGGACCCGCCACCTGGCCATGTCTTCGCCAGCGAACGGTGATGATTTCTCCTGGTCTATGTGGCCATGACAAAGCTGGCGGCAGGCTTCGCCGCATGCCCCCACACTCCTCGCCCCGAGTTCCCCGGCTGCCCAACGGCGCGGCGCCGCGGGGCCCGGCGGCGCTCCCCGTGCTCCCCTACCGCAAGCCCACCAGAGGCCGTGACTACTGGGTGTTCGACGACGTCCTGCCGGACGTGGACGCCGTACGGGAACGGTGCCTGGCCAAGGACGACTGGGTCCAGGGCTACCCGTACACCACGGAGACCTGGCCCGGCCTGCGCACCATGCCCGGTCTGGAGCCCGCCGAACTGGACGTCGTGGAAGCACTGGTGCGGCAGGCCACCGGCGCCGGGAAGCTGTGGGTGCAGCAGGCGCCCGGCGGCGGCACCCTCAACCACAACTGCGTCCAGGTGGTCGGCGAGGGGGAGAGCGAGCCGCGCCCGCACACGGACTCGCGGGCGCTGTGCCGGTACGCGGCGGTGCTGTACCTCAACCCGGGGGTGGCGAAGGACTGTGGCACCGCGTTCTACCGCCAGTCGCTGCCCGGCGGCCGGCTCGGCGGCAACATCGTGCAGGCCCCGCACAACAACCTCGTCGAGGCCCTCGGCACGCGGTTCGTGCCCGGCGACCACTTCGAGGAGGACGTGCGCGTCCCGCACAGGTACAACCGGCTGCTCCTCTACAACGCCAACCTCGTGCACAGCGCGACCGGTTACGCCGGGAAGACGCTGGAGGAGAAGCGGATGACGGCGGTGTTCTTCTGGATGGCGTGAGCGTCGCGTCCGTGCCGGCGGTCCGTGACGGCGGTCTGTAACAGCGGGCGTGACACGACCAGGACGGGCCCGTGACGGCGATCTCCGAACTTTCCTCCAGGGGCCCGCATCGAAAGGGGTGTCCGGCAGAGAGCCGGGGAGATCGCCACCGCTGGGGGACACCATGCCGAAGCAGCTTCGCAACCGCCGTACCAACGTCCGCAAGAACGCTGTCGCCGTGACCGGCGCCGCCGCGCTGCTGGCGCTGCTGACCGCGTGCAACGGCACCGCGAGCGGCTCCGTCAGCGCGGACGGCGGCACGGCCGCCCCGGCCGCCGGCGACTCCACGACGGCGGACGGTTCGAGCGGCGGTTCGACCACCGGCTCGTCCACTGGTTCGAGCACTGGTTCGAGCACCGGCTCCGGTTCCGGGAGCAGCGAGAGCGGGAGCACCTCGGGGTCGTCCGCCTCCGGCGGTTCGTCCACTTCCGGGGGCAGCTCCTCCGGGGGTTCCGCCGCCGGCTCGGTGCCCGCCTGCCAGGCCTCCCAGCTCTCCTACTCCTGGGCCGACCCGGGCAGCGGCACGGGCCAGCAGAAGCACGCGGTGGTGGCGTTCACCAACAAGAGCGGCCACACCTGCACGATGTTCGGCTTCCCCGGCGTCGACCTGGTCAACAGCGGTCAGAAGTGGTCGCTCCAGCGCGCCAGCGCCACCCCGCACCGGGTCACCCTGGCCAACGGCGCCTCCACCGACTTCGCGATCACCTTCCTGGTGCCGGCGCAGGGCGACTCCGGCACGTTCACGCCGACCACGGTCGTCGTCACCGCGCCGAACCAGCGCACCTCGTTCGACCTGCCCTGGCACGGCGGCGCCGTGGTGCTCCAGGACGGCGCGACCCACCCCGGGACGTACATCGGCCCCGTCGGCGAATGACCCCGGGCGCGCCCTCGGTGCACGGCGCGTCGCACACGCACCGGAAGCCGGTGCGGCCGGTGGAGCCGTCGGCGGCGGTGTCGCGGATGGGGAAGGTGCCGCGCCGGCCGGGCGGTGTGGCGACCCCGGGGCGCGGGCAGGCCGGTGATAATCGGGCCATGGTCCGATCTCTCCCGGCCGCCGGACGCCCGCACGGGACGCCGGTCGTCGCCACGTGAACCTCGCCGAACCGTACTGCCGTCTGCTGCCCGACGTGCTGTCGGCCGGTGCCGCGTACCCCCTGGCCCTGACCGGAGACCACGCGGCCCTGGCACACGGTCTGTTCGACCGCCCCGGCCGGACCCTGGACGTCGCCACACAGCACCCGGCGCCCATGCGGATGATCGTCGGCACGGTGACGGCGGCCCTGCGCGAACGCGGCTGGCAGGTCGTCGTCCGCGAGACCGACCCGCTCTCCGCCCGGCTCGTCGTCACCGACGCGGTCGCGGGGGACGAGAGCGAGGTCGACATCCTCAAGGAGGCGCTCTGGCACCCGCCGGTCCGGACCGAACTCGGGCTGACCCTGGCCCTGGAGGACGTGGTCGGCATGCGGGTGTGGGCCCTGACCGACCGCGGTCTGCCCCGGGACCTGCTGGTCGTGCGCGCCGCGGCGGACCGCTGGTCCCTCCCCGATCTGGAGGACCTGGGCCACCGTCATGCCCGGGACACCTTCGACCTCGCCGACCTCCAGTCCCGCCTGACCGGCACGGAGTGGATCGACGACCGGGAGTTCGCGGTCCTCGGCCTGGACGACCGGGCGATCACCGAACTGCGCCACTGGGCCCAGGCCTGGGCGGACGACATCGCGGAACGCCTGATCGAAGGCCGGCCGCCGGAGGACTGACGTGTGAAGTCGGGCGGCGCGCGGTACGGAGCTAGGTGCAGACCGCCCTAGTCGTCAGGAGTCACGTCGTGAGCAGTGTCGCCATCGTGGGAGCCGGGCCGGGGCTGGGGGCCGCCGTCGCCCGGCGGTTCGGGCGGGAGGGGTACGCGGTCGCGCTCGTCGCCCGGGACGGCGGCCGGCTCGGGGTCCTCACCCGTGAGCTCGCCGGGCTCGGGATCGACGCCCGGGGGTACTCCGCCGACGTGCGGGACCCGGCCGCCCTCGCGGCGGCGCTCGCGCGGGCCGGTGAGGAACTGGGGACCGTCGAGGTGCTCCAGTACAGCCCGGTGCCGCAGGCCGACTTCATGCGGCCGGTGCTGGAGACCACCCACGCCGATCTGCTCGGGCCGGTCGAGTTCTCGGTGTACGGGCCCGTCGCCGCCGTGCAGCAGGTGCTGCCGGGGATGCGGGAACTGGGCCGGGGGACCATCTTGTTCGTCAACGGGGGGACCGCCGTCATCCCGCATCCGGACCGGGCCGGGACCTCCATCGCCTTCGCCGCGGAGAGCGCGTACGGGCACCTGCTGCACGACCGGCTCGCCGGCGAGGGGATCCACGTGGGGCAGCTGGTCATCCCCGGGGCGATCGTGACCGGGCACGAGAGGAAGGACCCGGCCGTGCTCGCCGAGACGCTCTGGGCGATGCACCGCGACCGCCACGGATTCCGCCACTACGCCGACGACCTGGAAAGCTGACGCCCCCCTCACGTCCCCTCACCCACCCCCTCCGCCCGCCCGTCGCTCCTCACGCCCTGGCCCCGCCGCGCTCCTCGGCCCCCTCGCCCGTCGCCCCACGCGCCGGTACCCCGCGCCCACCCCTGCCCGTGCGCCTGTCTTGCCCCATCAGCGCGCCTTTTGAGTGGATCTGCGCGAACATCATTTGTGGGTCAAAATGGTTTTCGGCCTGATTGCTCCCCGCAGGGAGCCTGCGATGGGTAAAGGGGGCCAGCGATGGCTGTGGAAATTCCTCCGCTCGTCAAATCCTCCCGGCTCAGAAGCCGTGGAGGCCTGCTCGGTGAGTGCCTGGCAGAGTTTCTCGGGACCTTCGTGCTGATCTCGTTCGGCTGCGGGGTCGTGGCCATGGCGGTCGCGGCGCTGCCCGGGTCCGGGCGTGCCGCGACGCCCACGACGATCTTCCTCGCCGCCGGCGACTGGCTCCTGATCACCTGGGGCTGGGCGCTGGCCGTCACCTTCGGCATCTACGTGGCGGGCGGCGTCAGCGGCGCCCACCTGAATCCGGCGGTGACCCTCGCGTTCGCCGTGCGGCGCAGGTTCCCCTGGGCGAAGGTGGTGCCGTTCTGGGTGTCGCAGGTGCTCGGCGCGCTCGCCGGCGCCGCGCTGGTCTACCTCGTCTACCACGACGCGATCAACGCCTTCGACGCCGTCTCCAAACCGCCCAAGGTCGGCGGTCACACCGAGGCGACCTTCTCGATCTTCGCCACCTTCCCCGCGCCGTACTTCCACGGCGGGACCTGGGGGCCGCTGATCGACCAGATCGTCGGTACCGCCTTCCTGGTCATGTTCGTCGTCGCGGTGATCGACCTGCGCAACACGGCGGTGGGGTCCAACCTCGGCCCGTTCGTCATCGGCCTCGCCGTCGCCGCCATCGGCATGTCCTACGGCGCGAACGCCGGCTACGCCATCAACCCCGCCCGCGACTTCGGGCCGCGGCTGCTCACCTGGTTCGCCGGGTGGAAGAGCCTCGCGTTCCCGGGGGACGGGGCCTGGTTCAGCGGCTACTGGTGGATCCCGATCGTCGGTCCGCTGATCGGCGGTGTGATCGGCGTGCTGCTCTACGACCTCTTCATCGGTGACGTCCTGCACGACCGGCTCAAGCTGGGCGAGTTGCCGGAGCCCGGCCGCACCCGGCCCACCACGGACGAGAACTGACCGTAGGGGCGGTGCCTACGGCTGCGGATCCACCGGTTCCCCGGCCTGCCTGCCCAGGCGCTCCACCAGTTGCTGTGCCTTGGTGACCCCCGTGTCGATCTGGTCGGCGTACTTGCCGTCGGTCCGCTCGTCGGCCAGGTCGCCGGCCTTCTCCAGGCCGCTGTCGAGGACGTCCCCGTGCTGTCGGGCGATGTCCTCGGCCTTGTCCTTCGCCTTGTCCGCCAGGTCCTTGAGTCCGTCGAGTCCATCGAACATGTGCTCATCGTCGCCAGTGCGGGCCACCGCTGACAAGACCGCACGGAACGGCGCCCGGGGTGCCCGGCAGGGCGCGAAAGGGGCGCCCCGCGACGGACTCGCGCGGTCACGGGTGCAGTACGGTCACGAAGCTGATCCCGCATCCGGACCCGACGGGCGAGCGGCCCATCACCCCCTGGAGAGACGCCATGAGCACCAGCCCCCTCCTGACCGGCCTGAGCGAGCGGCTGCCCGGGCTGCGCGCGCTCTACGAGGACGTGCACGCGCATCCGGAGCTGTCGTTCCAGGAGGAGCGGACCGCGGCCCTGGTCGCGAACCGGCTGCGGGAGCAGGGCTGGAAGGTCACCGAGGGGGTCGGCGGCACCGGCGTGGTGGGCGTGCTGGCCAACGGGGACGGTCCGGTCGTACTGCTGCGCGCCGACATGGACGCGCTGCCGGTCACCGAGGAGACCGGGCTGCCGTACGCCTCGCGGAACGACGGGGTGATGCACGCGTGCGGGCACGACATGCACGTGGCGTGGCTGCTGGGGGCGGCCGGACAGCTGGCCGCGGTCCGGGACGGGTGGCGCGGGACGGTGGTCGCGGTGTTCCAGCCGGCCGAGGAGGTGGGCGGGGCGCCCAAGATGCTCGCGGACGGGTTCGCCGACCGGTTCCCGCGGCCGGACGTGTGCCTGGCCCAGCATGTGGCGGGCGCGCCGGCCGGTCTCGTCGGGACCAGGGCGGGGGCGTTGATGGCGGGCGCGGACAGCCTGCGGGTCACGCTGTTCGGGCGGGGCGGGCACGGGTCCACGCCGGAGGCGACCGTCGACCCGGTGGTGCTGGCCGCCGCCGTGGTGCTGCGGCTCCAGACCGTCGTCTCCCGGGAGGTGGCCGCGGGCCAGCAGGCCGTCGTCACGGTCGGTTCGATCCACGGCGGGACCAAGGAGAACATCATCCCGGACAGCGTCGAGCTGAAGATCAACATAAGGTCCACCACGGCGGCCGTACGGGACCGGGTGCTGGCGGCCGTCGAGCGGATCGTACGGGCCGAGGCGGCCGCCTCCGCCGCACCGCGGGAGCCGGAGATCGTCCCCATCGACTCCTTCCCGGTCACCCACAACGACCCGGAGGCGACCGAGGCCGTCCAGGCCGCGCTGGCCGCCGAATTCCCCGGCCTCACCTTCGAGCTGACCTCACCGGTCCCCAACAGCGAGGACTTCGGCGCCTTCGGTACGGCCCTGGGCGCGCCCTCGGTCTTCTGGTTCGTCGGCGGCGCTGACCTGGCGCTCTACGCGGACGTCGACCTGGAGGCCCTGGCCGCGACGGCATCCCGCCGCAGATCCCGTCCAACCACTCCCCGCGCTTCGCCCCCGTCCAGGAGCCGACGATCGAGACGGGCGTACGGGCGCTGCTCGCCGCGGCGGCCCACTGGCTGACCCCCTGAACCCCGACCCCTGGCCCTCCTACGGGAGCGGTGTCCCCTGGTCCAGGGCGAGGCGCAGGTCCGTGCGTCGGCGGATGCCCAGCTTGCGGTAGGTGTGGGTGAGATGGGTCTCCACGGTACGGCGGGCCAGATGGAGCAGGGCCGCGATCTCCACGTTCGTGCGGCCCTCGGCGGCCAGTTCGGCGATCCGGCGTTCGCTGCCAGTGAGGGAGGCGGTGCCGGTCCGGCGCCGGGGGGAACGGGCGCCGCCCTGCCGCAGGCTGTGCTCGGCCAGTTCCACCAGCCGTACGGCGCCCAGCCGTTCCGCGTGCTCGGCGGCCTCCCGCAGACAGTCGCGGGCGCGGGCCGCCTCCCCGGCGGCGGTCAGCTGGCGGCCCAGCGCGAGCAGGGCCAGCGCCGGTTCGGTACCGGCCGTGGCGGTGTCCCGCAGCAGCCGTACGGCCTCCTCGGTGAGTTCCAGGCCGCGGCGGCCGCCGGTCGCCGTACCGAGGACGCGCAGCGCCCGGCCCACCGTGCGCGGGGTGTCCCAGACCCGGGCCAGCCGCAGCTCCTCCTCGGCGAGGGCGATGGCCTCCAGGGGGCGGCCGAGGGCCAGCCGGCACTCGGCGGCGGCCGTCCGCCAGGGCGTGACCAGCGGGCTGATCACCTCCCGGGCGGACTGCCGACGCCCGCACTCCAGGAAGTCGTGCAGCGCCGCCGCCGGATCGCCGGCGGCGGCCCGCACCACCCCCCGCGCGTACAGGAACCGGTTCAGCTCCCAGGAGTCCGCGGCCTCCCGCAGGTCGAGCCCGGCGACCAGCCGCTCGGCCCGGTCGGCACGGCCGGTCTCCACGAGGGCGACGAGCGCCTGGGCGTCGACGTTGGTCGGGGAGACCGACTCGGGGACGGCGGCCGGGCGGGTGTGGTCGGCGCGGGCCGCCGCTATGTCCGTACGGCAGTTGAGCAGGGCGTGGTGCATGGGGTGCAGCACGTCGGGGCGCTGCACGGCCAGGCCGCGGTCCACCAGCCGGTCGGCCTCGTCGAGTTCGTCGGCCCACTGGGCGACCGTGGCGGCCGTGCCGAGCAGGACGGGCTCGGTGAGCGGGTCGGCGGGGGCGGCGAGCAGGGCGCGCAGTTCCCGCATCGCCTCCCGGGCCGAGATCAGGCCCGCCGAGGCCGAGTGCCGTACCAGCAGGGCCTGTCCGGCCGTGCCGACCTGTTCCGGGGAGCGGTCGGCGGCCTCGGACAGCCGCTGGTAGAGCTCCTGGCGCACCTCCTGGTCCTGGTCGGAGAGGAGGACGGAGGCGGTGTGCAGGGTGCGGGTCAGGTCGGGGCGGCCGGTCAGCTCGCCGTCCACGGAGCGCAGCAGTTCGACGGCCTTGCGGGTGCGGCCCCGGCCGGTCAGCGCGGTGCCGAGGGCGACGGCCGCGCGGACCCGGTTCTGCGGGGTGGCGGGCAGCCGGACGGCCTCGGCGAGCCGGGGTATCGCGGCGGTGGAGCGGGGCGCCGCGTACTCCAGCGAGCCCAGTTCGGTCAGCAGCCGCTGCCGGTGGTCGTCGGCGAGGGGTTCCTCCAGGGCCCGGCGCAGATAGGCGACGGCGTCCTCGGCGCGGTCCTCGTAGAGGGCGTGCGCCGCCGCGTCCTGGAGCAGGGGCGGGGCCCAGGGGGCCGCCACCGGCCCGGCCGCGAGGAGTTGGCGGGCGACGGCCTCGGCGGGCGCGTCCTGACGCAGCATCGCCTCGGCGACCGCCCGGTGCGCGGTGCGGCGGCGGGCGGCGGGGACGCCGGCGAGGACCGCGTCGCGCAGCAGGGGGTGCGGGTAGCGGGGGCGGCCGTCGGGGCCGAGGGTGAGCAGGCCGAGGTTGGTCATGGCGGTGAGCCAGCCGGCCACCCGGGTGGGGTCGGCGTCGGCCAGTTCGGCGAGCAGCGGGGTGACTTCGTTGTCGGGCAGTCCGGTGGCCGGGGCCTCCTCCAGGACGGCGAGCGCACGGGCGACCTCGGTGGTGGCCGGGCCCGCGCTGTCCAGCCACCAGTGGACGGCCGCCGGGTACGCGCCGGGGTAGAGGGCGGCGGTCGTCCCGGGCACGTCCGGGTGCCGGGCGGTGCCGAGGTCGTCCAGGAGGGCGCGCAGCAGCAGCGGGCTGCCGGCGGCGGCGTGCACGCAGTCGTCGATCCAGGAGCGGGGGGCGTCGGGGAACTCGGCGCGCACCCGGGCGGCGGCGGCCACGGGGGTGAGGGGGGCGAGGGTGTGGGTGCGGACCAGCGCAGGGGGCAGGGTGTGGGCGAAGCCGGGGGTGGGCGGTTCCAGGTCGTACTGGCTGCGCTCGCTGACGACGAGGAGGATCGGTAAGCGGTCTATGTGCCGGGCGGCCTCCACCAGCCAGCGGTGCGAGGGGGAGTCGGCGAGGTGCACGTCGTCCACGACGACCAGGAGGGGGGAGGCGTCGGCGTAGGCGCGCAGCAGCCGCCAGAGTCCGGCGGCGGTGGACCGTTCGTCGCCGTCCACCGCGAGTTCGGCGAACTCAGGTACCGGGCCCAGGAGTTGCAGGACGGTGGCGAAGGAGATGGCGGTGTCGGCCGGGGAGCAGCGGGCGCGGAGCGTGCGCAGGCCGAGGCCGGCCGCCTGTTCGGCGGCGGCTTCCAGGACGGTGGTGCGGCCGGTTCCGGTGGCGCCCCGGAGCAGCACGAGCCGGCCGCCGGCGGTCCGCGTGCGCTCGGCTTCCTGGGCCAACAGGTGCATGGCGTCGGCGAGTTCAGGGGACAGACGGGTCATTCCTGGCTCCTCGCGGTGCGCTGGTGGGTTCGCGGGGTTAGAGGCGGTGGGGGTGGGACAGGTTGTGGAGGGGCCGCGTGGGCGGGGCCCTTTGTTGCGTGGACGGCACATTTGATACGGGGCTGTGGATTTCGCGGGGTGCCGGGGTGGAGTTTCGGCTGCGGGTGGGTCGTGGCCGGTCGCGCAGTTCCCCGCGCCCCCAAGAAGGCGGGTTCACTGGACCCACCTGCTTCTAGGGGCGCGGGGAACTGCGCGAACAACCCCCACCGGCCCGCGGCCGACACACGACCCCCCTGCCCCGGACCCACCCTCACTTCTCGTGGTCGCTGTCGTGGTGCTCCACGATTGTCCCTGCCCCTTCGGGCACAGCAGGCTGGAGTAATCCCGCCTGTCACCGTTCCCTCAGGGGTGACGGGCACGTGTCCATAGGGGAAGCGGTTGGCCAGCCACAGTTCATCTGCGTCGGTCGGGCGCACGCCCGTGACCGTGTACGCGCCGGACCCCATCTCCCGTGAGGGCGCGCTCAGCCAGCTGCGCCGGCACCCGGAGATCGAGGTGCGCGAGGAGTCCGAGAGCGGCCCCGGCACGGTCGCGCTGCTCATCAGCGACGGCCTCGACGAACCGGTGCTGACCCGGCTGCGCAGGGTGGTGCGCAGCGAGGGCGCGCGGGCCGTGCTCGTGGTCGCGGCCCTGCGCGAGACGGAGTTGCTCGATGTGATCGAGTGCGGGGTGGGAGCCATCGTATGGCGCCACGAGGCCACCGAACTGCGGCTCTCCCAGGCTGTGCTGGCGGCGGCCCGGGGTGACGGCGACCTGCCCGCGGATCTGCTCGGCCGGCTCATCAACCAGGTCGGCACGCTGCACCGTAACGCCGCCGGCCGGCCGGGCGCCCCGGCGTCCGGGCTGTCCCCCCGTGAGGTGGACGTACTGCGGCTGGTCGCCGAGGGACTCGACACCGGTGAGATCGCCAGCAAGCTGTCCTACTCCGAGCGCACCGTCAAGAACGTCATGCACGGGCTGACGACCCGACTGCACCTGCGCAACCGGGCCCACGCCGTGGCCCATGCCCTCCGGGAAGGCTACATCTGACCGATCGGGCAGCGGTCACCGGCACCGGGGCAGCGCGGTCTGCCCGGCGGTGCCTGCGGGGCGCGCACGGCGGGCGGCAGGATGGAGACGGGTGACAGGTGAGCAAGGAGCGGTGAGTACGGCGTGATCCACGAAGTGGACCAGGTGCTGCGGAACCTGCTGACCAGTGGCGCGCTGGAGGGCTCCGGCATCGACGTCTCCTTCGACGCCCCGACCCGCGACTGGTCGGCCCGCCGCAACGGCCCCGTGATCAACAGTTATCTGTACGACATCCGGGAGGACGTGAACCGGCGGCAGCGCGGGCACATCGACATCCGCGACGAACGGGACGTCGTCGTCAAGCGCCGTCAGCCGCCCCGCTGGTTCCGGCTGTCGTACCTGGTGACGGCGTGGACCAAGCGGCCCGAGGACGAGCACCGGCTGATCAGCGCGGTGCTGGCCACACTGATCCCGAGAGAGCTGATCCACCCGTCCGAACTGCCAGGATCGCTGGGCGCGCTGGGGCTGACGATCCCGCTCTCCTGTGCCGGCATCCAGTCCGAGGCGCGCTCCCTCGCCGAGATCTGGTCGGCGCTCGGCGGTGAGCTCAAGCCCTCCCTGGACGTCGTGATCACCGCACCCTTCCCGGCCTACCCGGAGTACGACGCCGGTCCGCCGGTCACCGAGGGTGCCGCCGTCCGCGTACGGGACGGGCTGGACGAGAACGCCCCGGTGCTGGAGGAGCGGGCCCACCGCCCCGGCCAGGTCGCCGAGGCCCGGGCCGTCCGGAGGGGCCGGGCGTGACCCTGGACGTCTCCCTGGAGCCGGCCGCTCCGCTGCTGGCCCGGCTGGCCGGCCTGCGCGAGCGGACCGCCGCGCTCGTCGAGCACCGCTCGGCCGGCGACCCCACGGCCACCGACCCGCTGCGCGGCCTCTACCTCTCCGAGGAGGCGGTCAGGTACCTCCTGAGCCCGGCCCCGGCCCCGGCCGAACTCCCGTCCCTGGACGAGGACTTCCCGGACCGCCTCGCGGAGCTCGGTGCCCGGCTGCGCCTCACCCACCTCGACACCGCGATCCTCCTCATCGCCCTGGCGCCCGACCTCGACCGCACCTTCGAGCCGCTGTACGGCTACCTCAACGACGACGTCGGCCGCCGCCGAGCCACCACCGGGCTCGCCCTCGACCTGTACGGGGTCCCCGCCCACCTCGCCGTGGCCCGCGCCCGTTTCCATCCCACCGCCCCGCTCACCGCGCTCGGCCTGCTCACCGTCGAGGAGCCCGAACGGCCTTTCCTGAGCCGCTCGTTGCGCGTCCCGGACCGCGTCCTGTCCCACCTCATCGGCGACGACACCCCGTCCGCGAACCTGACCGCGACCCTGCGGGAGGCATCCGCCGACGGGTGGCCGCACGGCGGTTCGCCGACCGACTCGCCGCCGGCCGACGGATCCGCACCCGACCGGATGCCGGCCGACGGCCCCGCGCACGGCGGTCTCTCGCATGCCGATCCCCCGCACGGCGGTCTCTCGTACGAAGACGCCGGTGCCGACGGGGACTTCGTCCGGCGGTTGGCCGGGCGGATCGCTGCCGGGCCGCTCTTCGCCTATCTCCGGGAGCGGCAGGAAGGGGAGGGGCAGGGGTGTGCGGCGCTGGCGTTGCGGCTCGCGGGGGTGGGTGCGTGGCGCTGTTCCGTGACGGGTGAGGAGCTGGTCCCGGAGTTGCTGCGGGAGGCGCGGCTGAGCGGGCGGGCGCTGGTCGTCGAGGCCGGCGGGGACCCGGCTCCCCTGGTACGGGCGCTGGGCACCGCCGCCGGTGACGTCACGGTGCTGGTGACCGCCGCTCGCCCCTACGACCCGCAGTGGTGCGACCACCGCGATCCGCTCGTCCTGGAGGTCCCCTCCCGGCGTGCCACGGCGCTGGACGCCTGGACGGCGGCCCTCCCCGCCGGCCCCGGGTTCGACCTGGCGGCCACCGTCGCGCCGTACCACCTGGGCGGCGACCGGCTCGCTCGGGCGGCCCGCGCCGCGCAGGACCTCGCCGCCTTCGACGGCACCCCGCTGGCCGCCGCCCATGTGCGCCTCGCCGCCCGTCAGCAGTCGGCGTCCGGACTCGAACAGCACGCCCGCCGGATCCGGCCCGCCGTCGACTGGCGGGACCTGGTGCTGCCCGAACGCCCGCTCACGGAACTGCGGGAGCTGGCGTCGCGCGCCCGGCACCGCGACCGGGTGCTCGGCGACTGGCGGCTGAGCGCGGGCGGCGGCCGGGGGCGCGGGGTGCTGGGTCTGTTCGCCGGGGAGTCCGGGACGGGGAAGACGCTGTCCGCGGAGGTGGTGGCCGCCGAACTCGGCCTGGACCTCTATGTCGTCCAGCTCTCCTCCGTGGTCGACAAGTACGTCGGCGAGACCGAGAAGAACCTGGAGCGGATCTTCAGCGAGGCCGACCGCACCGACGCCGTGCTGCTCTTCGACGAGGCCGACGCGGTCTTCGGCAAGCGCTCCGAGGTCAAGGACGCCCATGACCGGTACGCCAACCTGGAGTCGGCGTACCTGCTCCAGCGCCTGGAGGCCTTCAACGGCATCGCGCTGCTCACCACCAACCTGCGCGCCAACATCGACGAGGCCTTCACCCGCCGCCTCGACCTGGTGATCGACTTCCCGTTCCCCGACGAGGAGCAGCGGCTCGCCCTGTGGCGGCACGGGCTGGCGCACGTGCCGAGCACCGGCGACACCGAACTGCGGCCGCTGGCCCGTGACTTCGAGCTGGCCGGCGGTTCGATCCGCAGTGCCGTGGTGACCGCCGCCTACCTGGCGGCCGCCCGTGCCGAACCGGTCACCGCGGCGGATCTCCTGGAAGGCGCCCGCCGCGAGTACCGCAAGGCGGGCCGCCTGGTGCCCGGCGCCTGGTGAGCGGCCGTCACTGGTCGTCGGCGGACGGGCGGACGATCCCCCATTCCTGGTCGTCGTCGTCCGAGCAGTAGTACAGGGTGAGATTGGTGTCGTTGCCGCCGGTGCTGAAGCCCGCCACGTCCAGGCAGAGGTTGTCGCTGGCGAAGTTGCGGATCCAGTAGGCCCCGCCGGGCTGCTTGTCGAGCCACCAGAGCTGGTTGTCGCGCTTCGTGCCGTCGCACTTGTACTCGGTGATCGGCGAGGACAGCTTCGCCGAACCGTAGTCGGGCAGGTCCATGCAGAGCTGGTCCTTGGCGTTGCGGATCTGGAAGAGCGCGGCCGATCCGGGGCCGTCCTTCGGGTACCGCACCTCCAGGTCCCACAGCTGGTTGTCGGCGGTGGTCCCGTCGCAGGTGTACTCCCGCACCGGGCCGTCGCTGGTGCCGTTGCCGTAGCCGGGGACGTCCGCGCACTTCTTCGTGGTGGTGTTGCGCAGCAGGACGTTCGTGGCCGGTACGACCGGTTTCACGGTCTTCTTCTTCGGCTTGGGCGCGGACTGGCCCTGGCCGCCGCCGCCCGACCCGGTGTCCGGTGAGGCGGGGGCGTCGTTCTCCGGTTGCTGCGCGACCGCCGACTGCGTGGGTGCCGGGGCGGCCAGCGGGGCACTGGCGGTCGGGCTGGGCGCGATGCTGCTGACGCCGGCTTCCTGGACCTGCTCCTGGGCGAGGCTCTTGACCTGCGGTTTGTAGTTGAACCAGATCAGGGCGAAGGTGATGGCGAGGGCCAGCAGGGTGCCGAAGAGGGTGGCGAGCCAGCGGGGCAGGAACCCACGCTGGACGTAGGTGCCGTCCACAGGCTGTGGATTGACCCCGGCCCGCTGGACGGTGAGCGCGTACGGCCGCTGTTCCTTCGGCCCGAACCAGATGATCTTCCGTGGCTTGAGCGTGGCCTTGAGGAAGGCGGCGCGCCCCGGTTCGATCTGGACGTTGCTGGGGTGGATGTCGTACGAGAGCTGGTCGCCGTTGTCGCTGCCGCTGACAGAGGCGGTCAGCCTGGTGTTGCCGAGGTTGTCGATGGCGAGCCTGGGTCGGCCCCGGAACCGGCCCTTGACCGTGGGCGGCACCAGTTCGGCCCGGATCTCGGTGAAGGGGGTGATGGTGAGGTTGCCCTCGGGGACGGTGACGGCCTCGGGGTGCTCGGTGGGCGTGATCCGCACCGCGTACGGGTTGGGGCCCGCGGTCGCGTCCGGGGTGCGGGGCGGGGCGAAGGTGAGGTCCACCGTGCCGGTCGTGCCCGGGTAGAGGCGGAGCGTCTGCGGTTCGACGGTCGTCCAGGGGGCGATCGGGCCCACCGGTTCGAAGCGGTACTCGTCGACGACGTCACCGGTGTTGCGCAGCCGCAGCCGGACCCGGGTCGAGGAGCCCGGGTCCACCGTCGCGGACGACGGTTCGAGGGAGGTCCACAGGGTCATGGGGTCACCGTCAGCTTGAAGGCTTCGAGCCAGAGCGTGTTGTCGAGGGTGCCGACGAAGTCGAGTGCGTTGTTGTCGCTGCGGGAGCCCTTGCACCACTGGTCGCCCCAGTCGTGGTCGCGGACCTTCGCGCTGCTACAGCTCTGGCCGTTGCCGACGTTGAAGGCGAAGCCCTCGATGTAGGGGTCGGACGCCTTGGTGCTGCCGATGTAGTTGTCCTTGCCGTCGGCGATGATCGCCGTCCAGTTCGGGTACCACGTGCCCTGGCCGTTGGTGGACCGGGAGTCGTAGTGGAACCAGTTGGCGGCGGAGCCCTGGACGCCGTACACCGCGAGGTTGATGGCCTTGATCGGCACGTTCTTGCCGACGGTGCCGGACATGGTGCCGTCGCAGACCGGCTTCTGCCAGCCGCTGCCCTGGACGTAGGAGCGGTAGCAGATGTGCCGCCCGGCCGGGTCGTCGGCGGCGAGGCGGTTGACGGCGGTCGCCGCGGTGTCCTGCCTGGGCTTGGCGGTCACGGTGGCCGTCGCGCCGCCGCCACCTCCGCCACCACCGTCGCCGGCGCCGTCGCCATTGCCGGTGTCCGCCTGGGGCGCCGACGAGGGTGTCTCGGTGGGCGCAGGCGGCGGGGTCGGCGTGGCGGTCGGGCTGGGCGCGATGCTGCTGACGCCGGCTTCCTGGACCTGCTCCTGGGCGAGGCTCTTGACCTGCGGTTTGTAGTTGAACCAGATCAGGGCGAAGGTGATGGCGAGGGCCAGCAGGGTGCCGAAGAGGGTGGCGAGCCAGCGGGGCAGGAACCCGCGCTGGACGTAGGTGCCGTCGACCGGCTCCGGCTGGACCCCGGAGCGCTGCACGGCCAGCCGGTACGGCCGCTGTTCCTTCGGCCCGAACCAGATGATCTTCCGGGGCTTGAGCGTGGCGTCCACGAAGGCGGCCCGGCCCGGTTCGATCTGGACGTTGCTGGGATGGATGTCGTACGACAGCTGGTCGCCGTTGTCGCTGCCGCTGACGGAGGCGGTCAGCCTGGTGTTGCCGAGGTTGTCGATGGCGAGTTTGGGGCGGCCCCGGAACCGGCCCTTGACCGTGGGCGGCACCAGTTCCGCGCGCAGTTCGGTGAAGGGGGTGATGGTGAGGTTGCCCTCGGGGACGGTGACGGCCTCGGGGTGCTCGGTGGGCGTGATCCGCACCGCGAAGGGGTTCGGACCGGCCGTCGCGTCGGGCGTCCGCGGCGGGGCGAAGGTCAGCTCGACGGTGCCGGTCGTGCCCGGGTAGAGGCGGAGCGTCTGCGGTTCGACGGTCGTCCAGGGGGCGATCGGGCCCACCGGTTCGAAGCGGTACTCGTCCACGACGTCACCGGTGTTGCGCAGCCGCAGCCGGACGCGCGTGCTGCCGCCCGGGTCGACGGTCGCGGAGGCGGGTTCCAGAGAAGTCCACAGGCTCACGCCGACACGTTACGGGTGGCCCGCGACGGTGTCGCAGGAACAAGGGCAGCTTCAAGTGCCCGAAGGAGCGGCCCTGTTGGCCGTCCGGACGGGAAGCCGGGTGTCAGGAGTGCCCCTGCGGCTCTTCAGTCCCGGCGCCGGCCCGGGTAGAACGACGAGAGGCGAGAGGACGGTACATGCAGGCATACGCACGCTCAAGCACGGGTTCCGCGGCGGACCGCGACGCGGACCGCGCGCCCCGCCCGTCCGCGCCCCGGCCGGCGACGACGGACCGGCTGGCGCACCTCCAGGCGACGGCGGGCAACGCGGCGGTCGCCCGCGCCGTGCAGCGTGACCGGCACCAGCACACCGCGGGCTGCGGGCACGTCGAGGAGGAGACGGCCGCCCCACAGGACTCGGCCGTCCAGCGGGAGGCGGCTGCCGAGTGGGACGAGGCCGGCCGGCGGGACGCGGTCGCCGAGCGGGACGCGGTGGTGCAGCGGGACGCGGTGGTGCAGCGGGACTCGGTCGCCGACGCGGTGCGTTCGTCGTGGAGCCCGCTCGAGCCGCGTATCCAGAAGCGCGCCGAGGCCGGGCTCGGCATCGACCTCGGCGGGGTGCGCGTGCACACCGGGGACGTCGCCCAGCGCTCGGCGCAGCGGTACGGCGCCCGCGCCTACACCACCGGCCTGGACATCGTCGTGGGCCCACAGGGCGTGGACGACGAGACGATGTACCACGAACTCACCCATGTCTGGCAGCAGGCCGCGGGTCCGGTGGCCGGCACCGACGCCGGGGACGGGACGAAGGTCTCCCACCCGAACGACCCGTTCGAGCGGCACGCGTCCGACAGCGGCCGCAAGCTCGCCCAGGGCGTCGCCCCCGACACCACACGGCCGGGGACGGGCGGCGGTGCGGCGGGTGCCGCCCCGGTGCAGCGGTACCAGGTGATCGAGCCGGGCCAGGAGGGCTATCCCACCAAGCACCCGGACGCGGACGACGAGCAGTTCTTCGTCGGCCAGGACACGAACGAGCGGGGCAGTTGGTACGACCAGGACGACCCGCCGCTGCCGCACCTCGTCTACGAGGGCGCCGTCCGGCTCGCCGTCTCCGACGACTTCTCGCTGGCCGTGCAGCACGCCGCCGGCGGCAAGGAACCGAAGACCTTCTTCGCCACCAACGCGCGGATCAGCTCCTCCAACGAGCGGCTGCCCGATCTCACCCGCGGCAGGGGCGTCCGGCTGGAGAAGACCGGCCGTCACCTGACCTTCGAGGGGATGGGGCGCAAGGAGGTGCTGTACGAGGTCCAGCCGAAGGGCCGGCCCTCCCGCCGGGACAACACCGTGCAGCACGGCCTCGACGTGCGGGTTCCGCAGCGCTGCAACGCGATGGCGGAGTTCGTGACCGGGCAGAAGTCCGTGGACCTGACCGGCGGCGACGCCTACTGGGAGACCCTGGGCAAGGCGCTCGACCGGCTCACTTCCGGCAACAAGTACGAGAAGCGCCTCAAGGACGCCTTCAAGAAGGGCGACACCGGTGTCGCCGGACCGCTGATGCTGGAGATGAGCGGACTGTTCCAGCAGCTCGTCGCGGATCAGCCGGACGAGATGGAGAGGGTGCTGCGGCGGCTGGAGGTCAACGAGCACGCCAAGATGCCGAAGGCCGGGCACGTGATGATGGTGAAGGCCGAGGCCGACGCGGACCAGCTCGCGGAGATGCAGGCGACCGGCGACCGCCCCATGCCGTACCACTTCGGCGGTGTGGTGGCGAAGGCCGGCGACGACTACGTCACCATGGAGAACTACGCCCGCGAGCAGCCCGGCCGTTCCACCCTCGACAGCGGTGACCCGCTCTGGTACTTCCGCATGTACGGCCGGGAGGCCGGGCGCACCTGGCACGAGTGCTGGGCGACTCCCGGGAACACCAACCTGGTCGGCGCGATGCTGACCATCACGCTGCGCTGAGCATCCGGCGCCGGTACGGCCGGCCGGTCCGCGTGTCCTGCCCTTCCGGGCACGCGGACTGCCCTCGGGCAGGCACCTCGGGCCGTTTCGGCGGACGGGCCTCGCGCGTGAGGGTGGGAGACGTTCCTGTCTCGTACCCCGAGGAGAGCAGAGCATGCCGTCCTACCTGTCGCCCGGCGTCTACGTCGAGGAGGTGGCCAGCGGCTCGCGCCCCATCGAGGGGGTGGGCACGTCGGTGGCGGCCTTCGTGGGCCTGGCCCCGACCGGTCCGCTGAACGAGCCGACGCTGGTGACCAACTGGACGCAGTACGTGGCGGCCTTCGGTGAGTTCACCGACGGGTACTACCTCGCGCACTCCGTCTACGGCTTCTTCAACAACGGCGGCACGGCGGCGTACGTCGTCCGCGTCGGCGGCACCGCGGAAGGGGCCGACGGGTCCGCCGAGGGCGCCAAGTCCCCCGCCGCGGTGAGCGGTTCAGCGGCGCCCGCCGCGCTGCCGGCCGGCGAGGCCAAGCAGCTCGGCACCTTCACGGTCAGCGCGATGGCCTCCGGCGACCTGAGCGTCGAGGTCGCCGACCCGGAGGGCGAGGGCCCCGCCGAGCGCTTCAAGCTGATCGTCAAGGACGGCGGCAAGCCCGTCGAGACCTTCGACGTGACCGCGAAGAAGGGCGGCCGCAACTACGTCGTCACGCAGGTCAAGGAGCGCTCCAAGCTCATCACCGTGACCGAGGCCGCGCCCGCCGCGCAGCTGGCCCGTCCGGAGAACCAGACGGTGGCCCTCGTGGCCCCCGCCCAGACGCCGGCGTCCACGCCCCCCGTCGTGGACGCCGGCTCCCACCCCGGCCCCGCCACCTACCTCGGCGACTCGGCCGACCGCACCGGCTTCGGCGGCCTGGAGGCCGTCGACGAGGTGTCCATGGTGGCGGTGCCCGACCTGATGGCCGCCTACCAGCGCGGCGCGATCGACCTGGAGGCCGTCAAGGCCGTCCAGCTCGGCCTGATCGCGCACTGCGAGCTGATGGGCGACCGGGTCGCCGTCATCGACCCGCCGCCCGGCCTCAACGCCCGCCAGATCCGCGTCTGGCGCCAGGAGACGGCCGGCTACGACTCCAAGTACGCGGCCCTCTACTACCCCTGGATCAAGACCTTCGACCCGGCCTCCGGCACCTCCCGGCTGATCCCGCCGTCCGGCCACGTGGCCGGCGTCTGGGCCCGCAACGACGCCGAGCGCGGTGTCCACAAGGCCCCCGCGAACGAGGTCATCCGGGGCGCGGTCGACCTGGAGCTCCAGATCACCCGCGGCGAGCAGGACCTCCTGAACCCGATCGGCGTGAACTGCATCCGCGCCTTCCCGGGCCGCGGCATCCGCATCTGGGGTGCCCGCACCCTGTCCTCCGACCCGGCCTGGCGCTACCTGAACATCCGCCGGTACTTCAACTACCTGGAGGAGTCGATCCTGATCGGCACCCAGTGGGTGGTCTTCGAGCCCAACGACCACAACCTCTGGGCCCGCATCCGGCGCAACATCTCCGCGTTCCTCGTCAACGAGTGGCGCAGCGGCGCCCTGTTCGGGCAGCGGCCCGAGGAGGCGTACTACGTCAAGTGCGACGAGGAGACCAACCCGCCGGAGTCGGTCGACGTCGGCCGCGTGATCTGCGAGATCGGCATCGCGCCGGTCAAGCCCGCCGAGTTCGTGATCTTCCGGCTGGCCCAGTTCTCCAGCGGCAGCGGCGAACTCCAGGAGTAGCGGGGGCGGTCGGCCCCCAACCCCTTCGTTTTTCAGGCAACTTCAGTAGAACGGGCAGTAGGACATGAGTCTCCAGCCGGGTGACGCCCTCACATCACACAATTTCGGCCTCCAGATCGACGGCGTGATGGTCGAGTACCTCGCCGAGGTCAGCGGTCTGTCGATGGAGCAGGACGTCATCACCTACCAGCAGAACACGCCGGACGGGAAGAACCACGTCCGCAACCTGCCGGGCGTGAAGAAGAACGGCACCTGCACGGTCGTACGCGGTATGACCCAGTCGTCGTCGTTCACGCAGTGGATCAACGAGTCGATCAACGGCCAGATGGCCACGGCCCGCAAGAACGCCACCATCATCATGATGGACTTCCAGAACACCCCGGTGAAGCGCTACAACCTGCGCAACGCCTGGTGCAGCAAGATCGACACCAGCACGGTCAAGGCGGGTGAGGCGTCCGCGCTCACCGAGTCGGTGACCATCACGTTCGAAGAACTGGTCATCGAGTAATGAGGCGTTCGGCCGGCCGGGCCGGGAGCGTGGGGGCGCCGCTCGCACCGGAGGTGACGGCGCCCCCCGTCGCCCCGCAACCGGAGGCGCCCCGCGAGGTGCTGCGCACGGAGTTCCCCTTCCAACTGCCCCGCGGGTACGTCGACGAGCAGGGCACCGTCCACCGCGACGGCGTGATGCGCCTGTCGACGGCACGGGACGAGCTGATCCCGCTGCGGGACATCCGCGTCCAGGAGAACCCGGCGTTCCTGTCGGTGGTCCTGCTGGGCCGGGTCATCACCCGCCTGGGCACGCTGCCGCTCATGCACGACGGCATCGTGGAGAACATGTTCGCCTCCGACCTGGCGTTCCTCCAGGACTTCTACCGGCAGATCAACGCGGAGGGGCACACCCGGGCCGCCGTCAACTGCCCGCACTGCTCGGAGCCCTTCGAGGTGGAACTCGGCGGGAGCCGCCTGGGGGAATCGTGACGTACGCGACCGACCGGCTGCACGAGGAGATCGCGTACGTCGCCTACCACTTCCACTGGAACCTGGAGGACATCCTGGACCTGGAGCACGCCGACCGGCGCCGCTACACGGCCGAGATCGCGTCCCTGGTGACCAGGGCGGCGACCGCCGCCGGCACGGAGGGCTGACCGGTGGGCCTGTGGGATCGGGTACGGGGACGCGGACCCGCGACCGGGGGCGGGGCTGGGGCCGGGGGCAGGGCTGGGGCTGGGGCCAGGGCCGAGACCCTGGTACCGAGTCCGGCTCCGGCTAGGGGACAGGGTCCGGCTTCGGCCGCGGAACCGAGTTCAGCTTCGGCTCCGGAATCGAGTTCGACGTCGCTTCCGGCTGGGGCCGGGGAGTCTGGTGCGGGGTCGCGTCCTGTGGTGGCGGCGGCATGGTCCGGGCTGCCGCCGATCCAGCGTGCGCTGGGGCCGGGCGGCCAGGTCGCGGACCCGGGGTTCGGCGGGCGGCTGCCGACCTGGCAGAACCCGTCGTTCATGGGCACGCGCTCACACGCGGTCCTGGACGGCGCGTCAAGCGCGAATCTCACGAACGGCGGCAGGACCGGGCTGACCGGCACGGGTGCCCTGGGCGGCCTCGAACGGCCGGCGCAGTCACTGCCGTTGGCGGGACCGATGGGCCGACCGGGCGGCCGACCCACAGCGCTCCCCGTGGTCCCGCTGCGAGAGGTCGGCGCCGGCCCGGCCGGCCCGTCGGCACCGACCGCGTCCTCCCGGCCGGGCGGTGCGAGTGGTCGGGGCGGTGTGAGCGGTCAGGGTGGCGCGACCGGCACGGCGGGCGGGACCGGTTCGACGGGTTTGGTCGGCTCGGCTGGTTCGGCTGGCTCGGTCGGCTCCGGGCGCTCGGTCGGGTCGGTGAGTGCGGGGGCGCCGTCGGTGCAGCGGGTGCCGTTGGCGGGGGCCCAGGGTGGGGGCGCGGCCGTGCGGAACCCGGGGCCGGCGGGAGCGGTACGGAACGGGGCGAGCGCGTCGACGACGCCGCCGACCGCGCAGACCCCGCAGACCCCGCCGGTCAAGGGGGCGACGTCAGCCGTCCGACGGCCGTCATCGGCCACGCCCACGACGGCCACTCCCGCTTCGGCTGCTGCGGGTGCGGTGCCGGTGGCGTGGGTGCCGCAGGCGACTCCGGCCGTCACGGCTCCGGCCACCGGTCCCCGGGTCGCACCGGCACCTCCGGTCCCGCCTCGGCGCAGCGCGCTGACGCAGGCGCCGGCGAACACGTCGGCCGCGGCCGTGCAGCGGCGTACGTTGCCGTCGGCGCCGCGGACGGTGGCGGCAGGCGAGGCCACGGTGACGCCGTCGGCGGGCGAGGGCGACCGAACGGGGAGCAGCGAAACGGCTGAGGGTGTGCCCGCGGCGCCGAGCGGCGGAGCGGCACCGCACTCCGGTGGACAGGGCACCGCCTCCCCGACAGCGCCGGTCGTACAGCGATCCACGTCCAGGACCGGACCGCCCGTCCGTCCGGCCACACCGGCTCCCTCCGTGCCGACCGCACCGGCGACGCCCGCCGGGACCGGGCAGCCCGCGGCTGTCACGCGTCGATCGGAAAAGAACAGGGCTTCGGGCACGGGCGCTCGTACGACGTCGACTCCGGCCGTGGGCAGAGCTTCCGCGTCCGCCACGCCATCGGTCACCGAGGCGGTCGTACAACGCAGCGCGCAGTCCACCGCACCACAACTAACGGCACCACCGATACCCCGGGCACCGGAAGCGCCCCGCGAGGCGACCTACCCCCAGCAAAACGGCATCTCGGAAGAGACAGGCCCGACAGCGCCTCGCCAGAGCAGTGGGACTCCGGCGAAGACGGCGTCGCCGACGGTGTCCCTTCAGCGGCGTGCGGTTGTGGGAGATGCGGCATCGACGGCTGCCCCTCAGAGCGGCGGGGCCTCGGCAGAGGCGGTGCCGGTGGTGTCTGTTCAGAGGCGTGCGGCTGCGGGCGAAGCGGGGTCGGCGGCGGCCGGTCAGAGGCGCGGGGCTTCGGGGGAGACGGTGTCGCCGGTGGTGTCTGTTCAGCGGCGTGCGGCTGCGGGTGAAACGGGGCCGACGGCGTCCCGTCAGAGTGGCGGGGCCTTGGGAGAGACGACATCGGCGTTGTCCCGGCAGAGCGGCGGGACTTCCGGACGGACGACGTCGGCGTTGTCCCGGCAGAGCGGCAGGGCTTCGGGGGAGATGGCGTCGCCGGCGGTGTCTGTTCAGCGGCATGCGGCTGGCGGTGAAGCGGGGTCGGCGGCGGGTCAGAATCGCGGGGCTTCGGCAGAGACGGCACCGACAGCGTCTGTCCAACGGCGTGCGGTTGCGGGTGAGACGGGGTCGACGGCGGTCGGTCGGAGTCGCGGGGCCTTGGGAAAGGCGGCGCCTGCGGCGTCTGTCCAACGGCGTGCGGCTGCGCGTGAGACGGGGGCGACGGCCGTCCCTCAGCGTGGCGGGGCCTCCGCAGAACCGGCGGTGCCGACAGCGCCCCTTCAGGGGCGCGGGGAACTGCGCGACCAGCCCCCACCGGCCCGCACCGCACCCACACCTCCCCTCACACCCCGCCCCGGCCTGGGCGCCCCCCTCTCCTCACCGACGGCAACCCACGGCGTCCCCACGCAACCGGCACCCGACCGCGTCGTCACCACCGAGCCCGTGCAGCGGCGAACGACGGAGAGCCCCGCAACCGTCCAGCGCGCCACCGTCACTCCCGCTGCTCCCCGCCTCGGTCTCGGCGCCCCCGTCCTGGGCCCGGCCACCACCGGAGCCCCCGCACCCGCCGACCCCAAGGCGCCCACGGCGTCGCCCCTATCGCCCCTGCCACCTGTGCCGTCCGTGCAGCGGCAGACGCCGGCCACCGCGTCGCCGGACCACCGCTCCGACGGCCAGACGTCCGCTCCGAAGCCGATGCCCCCGATGCCACCGATGCCCCCAGGCGGCCTCCACCAGCCCGAACCCCTGCCCCCCTTCCTGACCGGTGCCCCCGCCGTCACATCCACCACCCCGGCCTCCCACCTCCCCGTCTCCATACAGCGAACCGCCGCGGCCCCCCAGGCCCCCCAGGCCCTCCA
>NZ_JAKQYH010000081.1:0-40191 GCF_022343545.1 Streptomyces arenae | reverse complement strand
GGTCGTCCTCACCCTGCCCAAGCCCCAGTAACCCTCCTTCGTCCTCTCCCGTACAGGCGACATCGGCTGCTCGGGCGGAGTGACATGATGAGGCCCCCAGCGCGACGCGGTGTCTGACCCACAACACCGTGCGCTGGGGGCCTCGCCGGTTCCGCATCTGGCCCGCGGGCGGCACGGTCGCGCCACCCCGGACGCGGACGAGAAGCGGTCCAAGTGGGGAGACGTCACCAACCTGCTCGGCGCACTCGACGACATCACCCAGGTTGCCACCGAACAGACCACCGGCGCAGACACCCAGGCCGGTGTAGCCTCCAGCGCCAAGGCTTGCCACGCCGTCCGCCACCCGGACGGCACCTGATCCACGTGGGGCCGCATCACAGGCCGCCACCAGCATCGGCCCGGTCGCCAGCGGCGGCGATCTCCAGGCCGTCCTCACCGACAGTGCCAGCGGTATCCACGCAGCGGACGGCTGATGGAGCGCCCTCGGCAGTCTCAACGGCAAGCTCGGCGCGGACACCGTGATCAGCATCGGCGCAGCCGCGGTGCCCGGAGAATTCCAGACCGCCGCCGTCATCCCCCGACGGCAAGATCAGGCGCACCCTGCTACTCCAACACATGCGGGACGCCGCCGAATGATCAACACTTCTGTTGGGGCCTGTTGGGGCCTGTTGGGGCCTGTTGGGGCGGCTGACGGTGTTTTCTTGGTTCATACGGCGATTTCGGGCTGGATCTCGCTCTGGGGCGATGCTGTCTCCTCCTGGGTGTCGGCTGCTGTGTAGAGCACCGAGTGACCCTGCTTGGTGCGGTGGACGCGGCTCCTGGCCACCAGGTTTTCGAGGGTGGTGCGTACGACCTTGGTGTCGATGGCGCGTTCGGTGTGTGCCTGCCTGAGCGCTTCGGCGATCTCCGCTGCGGACCGGGGCTCCTTCTGCTCGCTCACGTGCTGGTGGATGAGGTCGACGAGAGTGGGCTGAGCCGTCTTCGTGGGAGTCTCCTCGTCCTGACGGCCACGTGCCGTGGCCTTCCTCGTCTGCTGGCCTGCGGCGGACGCACGCGCTGTCCTCTTCCTGGGAGAGGGCTCCACGGCGCCCTGGGTGTCGGTCGGCTCGGGGGAGGAGACCGGGACGCCGAGTGCCTCCCGGACGCTGACCAATACCGTGTGGTCCTGTTCCAGAGTGCTCAACTGTGCCTGCAGGGCGGCCAGTTCTCCCTTGATGCGTTCCTGCTCCTTGACATTGCGGTCGAGGTCGCTGGCCACCTGGCTGATGTACTGCGAAGTCAACTCGGTGCTGTGCGGTGTGCTTTCAGGCATTCTTCTCTCCTTGGTTCGAGGCCGGGCTGAAGCCCGGTGAGCAGCTGAGGCGAGCCTGGGGAGATGCCCCGGTGCAGCGATAGTACGGGCGGGACAGCCTGATTCCGCTGTGTGCACAGCAATCCTTCGCCTCGGGCGGGCATACGAGCGGTGCTATCGGACGGCCGGACACCGGGGACGGAGCCGTTGGCCGCAGGTGTGTGCGAGGCACGAACCCTTCCTAGAGCCAATGCCGTGACTCTGTTGGTGATCTTGTCCGGGGTGCTGACGGTGGGGCTGTCGGATGGTTCGCTGGAGGAGTGCGGGGTGGCCTCGGATTTCGGGGTGTGGGGGCAGTGTCGTTACGGCCGAGGAGTTTCCAGCGGATTCCGGTGAGGACGGTGCGGACAGCGCGGGCGGCGTGTCCGAAGGGCACTGCGGCGATGCTCATCCGGGACCGGCTCGATGTCCTGTTCGCGGACGACGCGTTCGTCGGCCTGTATCCCTGCGACGGCAGGCCGGGGCTGTCCCCCGGGCAGCTGGCGCTGGTGTCGGTGCTGCAGTTTGCGGAGAACCTCTCCGATCGTGCGGCGGCGGACGCCGTCCGCACCAGGATCGACTGGAAGTACGCCCTCGTGCCTTGAGCTGGAGGATCCGGGGTTCGACCACTCGGTGCTGTGCGAGTTCAGGGCCCGGCTGACCGAACAGGACGGCGCCGCCGACCGGTTGCTGCAGGTGATGCTGGACCGCCTGGTGGAGGCCGGCCTGCTCAGGGCCGGGGGCCGGCAGCGTACCGACGCCACTCATGTGCTGTCCGCGGTTCGCACCCTCAGCCGCCTGGAACTGGTCGGGGAGACGCTGCGGGCGGCGCTGGAGGAACTGGCCGAGGCCGCTCCCGCCTGGCTTGCTCCGCTGATCGAGCCCGAGTGGGCCAAGCGGTACGGGCGGAGGGTTGAGATCGGCAAACTGCCAGGCGGCACGGCGGCCGTGACCGCCCGGGCCGAAGAGTTCGGCCGGGACGGACAGAAGATCCTCACCGCCGCCTGGGCCGCCTATACCCCGCCCCGTCTGCGGCTTCTTCCTCAAGTGGAGATCCTCCGCCAGGTCTGGGTCCACCACTAATACTGGGACACGGACGGATGTCTGCGCCGGCGAGACGGCCACGCCCTGCCGCCCGCCTCGCTGCGGTTCGACTCCCCTTACGACACCGACGCGCACTACTGCGTCAAACGGGACACCGCATGGAGCGGCTACCGGACCCATTTCACCGAAACCTGCGACGAGGAACGCCCCGAACTGGTGGTCCATGTCGCCACCACCATCCCCACCGGCGCGCGCAGCGCGTGCACGGCATCACTCTGCTCGGCCCCATCGCCGCCGACCACAGCGCCCAGGCCAAGGAGGTTCGGGCTTCGACAAAGCGGCCTTCACCATCGACTGGAACAACGAGCAGGCGACCTGCCCGCGCGGGGTCACGAGCGTGTCCTGGACAGCTGTACATCAAGGACCACACCTATCTGCAGGCCCGGTTCGCCGAAGCGGACTGCCGGGCCTGCCCGGACCGCACACAGTGCACGTCCTCCGCGACCCGGCCCCGGTCGATAGCAGTGCTGCCCCGGCCCCTGCATGAGATCCAGACGCGAAACCGGCTCGACCAGCACACCGGGCAATGGCAGCGCCGTTACGCGATCCGTGCTGGTATCGAGGCCACCCTCTCGCAGAACGTCCGCGCCCATGGCCTTCGACGCTCTCGCTACCGCGGCCTGGCCCACACCCACGTCCAGCACGTCCTCACCGCGATGGCCTGCAACGTCACCCGCGTCGCCGACTGGATCGACACCACGCCCAGAACACGACGCCGGGCCATGCACTTCCGCACTCTGTGCTCAGCCACCGCATGACCCGCCCAACATCACCAACAGAGTCACGGCATTGTTCCTAGAGCGCCTTGTCCGTGTTCCGGTCCGGGCGCCGCATCGCCAGTGTCCGGGCGGCGACCAGGCGGCCGAGCAGCTCGGCCGCCTGGTCGCCGCTAGGGCGCGTATTGGGTCGTGATCAATCTGCGGGAATCGCCCTCGCGGCGGGGCCTGGACCGGTAGATCTTCTTGTGTGACGCGAGGGCAACTGACCGACGAGGAATGGGAGTTCATCGAGCCGTACCTGCCGATCGGCGAGTACGGCCCGTACCCAGAGCGGCTGCGACAGCAGTTCGAGGGCGTGATCTGGCGGTTCAAGACCGGCGGGCAGTGGTGGGAGATGCCGCAGGAGTTCGGCGCCTGGTCCACTGTGCACAACCGCTTCCGGCAGTGGCGTGACGCGGGCGTCTTCAAGGCCCTGCTGGAGGGCCTGATCGCGGAAGCGGCGAAGCGGGGCGAGGTGGACCTGTCCCTGGTCGGCATCGACTCCACCACCGCGCGCTCACCAGGACGCGGCTGGCATGCACCTGGACCAGGACGTCCTCACCGCCTTGGAGAAGGCCGCGGCCGAGGAGGAGAAGGCCAGGTCAAAAGGGGCGGCTCCGAAGAACCAAACGGGCAGGAAGCCGAAGCAGATCCGGAGCGTGACGAGCGCCGACGCACCCGGCGCCGACGCAGACTCCGTCTGAAGGCTGCTCTCCTGGGACGCTCCAGGGGCGGGCAGACCAGCAAGGTCCACCTTGCCGCCGACCGCAAGTGCCGCCCGCTGGCGCTCGTCCTGACCGCGGGACAGGCCGCAGACAGCCCGCAGTTCATTCCCGTGCTGGGCAAGGTACGGGTCCGCGGGCCCGTGGGCCGTCCCCGCACCCGCCCGGACGCGGTCGCTGGGGACAAGGCCTGCTCGACCCGCGGCAACCGGGCCCACCTGCGCAAACACCACATCAAGGCAGTCATCCCTGAGAAGAAGGACCAAGCCGCCAACCGAAAGAAGAAGGGAATCAGGGGCGGTCGGCCCGTCAGCCACGACGCCGACCTCTACAAGGAGAGGAACACCGTCGAGCGCCTGATCAACAAGCTCAAGGCCTGGCGCGGCATCGCCACCCGATACGACCCCGGACAGCTACCTCGCCGGCCTCCACCTGCGCGCCTCGATGATCTGGCTCAAGGACCTCACGAGAACCACCCATTGATCACAACTCGATACGCGCCCTAGCAGGGTTCGAGTCGAGCGGCGGCTGCTGCGGAGCATGCGAGCAGGGGCTCCGACGAGGTGGTGCCGCTCGTTGAACACTGGGCGGCGCGGTCAGTTCTCCTCGCGGATCAGATGGACGAGCGCGGATGCGTGGTCGTCGGGGGGCAGGTCCAGGGGCAGGCCGTGGCTGAGCAGGATGGCGCCGTGGTGCACGGTGCCGGTGGCGGTGTCACGGTAGCGGGCCGCGGGGTCGAGAGCGCGCAGAGGCAGCGCCGGATCGTGCTGGCCGAAGTGCCGTGAGCAGCGCAGAGCGATCACCGCGCACTCCAGGGCGTCCGGCGCCAGGAACTGCACGGCGGTCAGCTCGCCGTCCCCAGGGGGCCGCAGGCGGTGTTGCTCACCGAGCTGGACCAGGTGCCGTACGCGCTTGTACGCGGCCACCAGGTCTGCGGCCCGGGTCAGTTCGGCTTTGCTCCACTGGTTCAGGTCGCCGCCGATGCCCAGGACGCCCGTCATGGCGGTGTGGAAGCGGAAGTCCAGGGGCACGCTGCGGCCGGTGTACGGGTTGGGGCTGTCGGTGACCCAGGCGCCCATCACACGCGCCGGGTACAGCTGGGAGAAGCCGTGCTGGATCGCGAGCCGGTCCACGGCGTCGGTGTTGTCCGAGGTCCACGCCTGGTCGGTGCGGGCGAGGATGCCGAGGTCGAGCCGGGCGCCTCCGCTGCTGCACGATTCGATGCGCAGGCGGGGGTGGTCGGCACGGAGGCGGTCGAGTACGGCATACAGGTTGTGGACGTGGTCGATCCACAGCCGGTCGGGGTCGGTGCCGGCGTCCGGCCAGCCAGCCTCGGTGAAGGGACGGTTCATGTCCCATTTGAGGAAGTCGATGGCGTTCTTGGTGACCAGTTCGTCGAGTTGGGCGTGCAGCCAGGCGATCACGTCGGGGCGGGCGAGGTTGAGCACCAGTTGGTTGCGGTGCTCGGTGCGGCGGCGGTTGGGGTGGTGGAGCACCCAGTCCGGGTGGGCGCGGTAGAGATCGCTGTCGGGGTTGACCATCTCGGGCTCGACCCAGAGGCCGAACTGCATGCCCAACTCGTGTACGCGGTCGATGAGCGGGGTGAGGCCGTCGGGGAAGCGGTCGGGGTTGGGGGTCCAGTCGCCGAGTCCGGCGGCGTCGTGGGTGCGAGCGCCGAACCAGCCGTCGTCCATGACGAACAGTTCGACGCCGAGCGCGGCGGCCTTCTCGGCCAGCTCGATCTGGCCCGTGATGCCGATGTCGAACCCGGTCGCCTCCCAGGAGTTGTAGAGCACCGGCCGTAGTTCGTCCGGGTGGGGCAGGACGTGGTCCAGGACATGGCGGTGCCACAGACGGGACGCAGCGCCAAAGCCGCCCTCGGTGTATGCGCCCGCGCAGAGCGGGGTCGTCAGCTCCTCGCCGGGCGCCAGCTCCCAGGTGATCGGATCGTGGCCGAAGCCGGCCGACAGCGTGACTCGTTCCGTGGGCAGCCGCTGGGCGGTCAGCCGCCAGCTGCCGCTCCAGGCCAGGGCGCACGACCAGACAGCACCGTGTTCCTCATCGGTGGTGCCGTCGTCGACCATGGCCCAGGGGTTGGCTTGATGACTCGTTGTGCCACGACGGCTGGTGAGCACCAGTTCTCCGTACGGCAGCGGCGTCCGGTTCAGCTGAGTCTCGGCCGACCACTGGCCGCGCACCTGGCCCAGGCGGTAGTCACCCAGGCGGGGCAGCACCCAGGTGGCTGAATCGGCACGGACGACGGTGACCGGCCCATCGGTGGCCGTGCCGGTGTGGCGGAGCACCAGGTGCCGCTCGATCACGTCGGTGCCGGGCCGCAACCGGTAGTGGGTGTCCAGGGCGAGCGGGTAGTGGCGGTCGGCGAAGCGGAGCACCAGTTCGGTGCTTCCGTCGGCGTGGTCGAGCCGCTCGTGTTCCACGAGGAGTGTCTCCAGATCACGTACGCCGTCGGGGAAGCGGACCTGGACGCCCGCGTGGGCGTAGCGCATGGCGCCTGCGGTGTCGAAGTCGAGGGTGCCGTCGGCGGGGTCTTCGCAGGACCGGCGGCCGGGTGCCGGGTAGTTCAGCAACGAGACGGCCTGTTCGAGGGTGAGGCGTGGGCCCCAGTGCAGGCCGCGCAGGCGGTGGTTGTCGTCGAGGTGGAGGACGTAGCTGGAGCCGGGTCCGGACAGGACCCACAGCCGGTGCTCGGGGTCGTGGGCGATGCTCGGCATGGCGGCCTTTCGTTCTGGGTCGCGGTGGGGCGCGGACGGCCGCGACAGGGGGGGTGGGGCGGTCCGCCGCCGTCCGGTTCACGGCCCGGCGGCGGACGCGGGTCAGCCGTTGACGGGGGCTACTTCGATGTAGTCGATGTCGGGCGCCCAGGAGGATGCGTTGGAGAACTTCAGGGTGTTGGTGCCGGAAGTGAGGCTGACGGTCGTGGGCAGCGCCCAGTAGTCGTTCCAGCTGTAGGTGTTGCGGAACGTGAGCGTGGTGGGGGTGCCTGCGTTGACCGACAGTTGCGCGGTGCGGGACTCGACGTTGGTGTTGTAGTTGCCGGAGCCCGACCGGTCGTTCTGGGCGTAGTGCACGACGACGGTGTAGCGGCCGGCGGCGGGGGCGTTGACGCTGCCGAAGGTGAGCGTGTTGCCGCTGCCGTTGCCGACATAGCCGACGTTCTTGCCGCCCGAGGCCCAGGTGTCGGACTGTGCCTTGGCCTGTCCGGCGAGGGTGGCGTTCTCGGCCTCGTACTTGGTGACGCCGGTGGTGTCACCGGAGCCGTCCACCTTCAGGTCCCGCAGCGTCAGCGAGGTGCCGCTGCCCGGGCTGATCGCGATCCGGTTGATGCCAGCGGCCAGGTAGAGCCTGGTGCTGGAGGTGGTGGCTGAGCCGCCCGAGGACGCGTAGGTGGCGACCGTGCTGCCGTTCAGGGCGAGCGTGGTGCTGCCGCCGGTGGAGGTGTAGTCGGTCTTGACGGTGTAGTAGCCGTCGGTGGGAGTGTAGGCGTCGAAGGTGGCTGTGTCCCCGGCGGCCATGGCCAGGGCACCGGTGCCCGTCTCGCCGACGTCGCTGTAGGAGTACGACGGGCTGCCGCTGATGTCGGCGAGCGTGGCCTCGTACACCGTCTCGGGGGTGCTCGGTACGGCGGTCAGGTCGATCTTGTCGAGGGTGACCTGCCCGGCGGAGGTGCCGAGCGTCGGGTCCGTGACGGCGAGCGAGACGGTGTGACTGCCGGCGCTCAGGGTGACCGGGACAGTGACGGTGGAGCGGTACTGCCAGTTGAGCGTGGAGGGGTAGTTCACGAACTGCGGGTTGGCGCCGTCGATGCGCAGGACCTGCTGGGAGGGCGAGCCGTTCTGGTTGCCGTAGAAGATGCGCAGGTTGTAGGTGCGGGCGGTGGGGACGCTGGTGGTGAAGACGACCTTGCTGTCGCTCTTGCTCAGGTAGCCGACGTCCTTGGTGCCGGAGGTGGCGTACAGCTGGGCGGTGCCGTAGCTGGTGCCGGTGGCCTGCTGGACGACGGTGCCGTCGGTGATGGCCGCGTTCTCGGCCTCGTAGGAGGAGTACGACGGGACGCTGGGCGTGGTGGCGGTGCCGCCGCCGTTCGCGGTGACTGTGATGCGGTAGGCCGACATTGAGTTGAGGCCGGTCAGCGGCACGGTGATGGAGCCGCTGGAGGGGCTGTAGACGGCGCGGGAGATGGTCTGCGGGGGCGCGGAGGCGCCTTCGTAGCCGCTCCAGTCCAGGGCCTGGACGGTGACCTCGACGTTGCTGCCGAAGGTGGCGCTCGGGATGTTGTTGATCACCACGTTGGTGTCGGACGAGGAGCCGCCGATGATCACCTGGGCCTGCTTGCGGCTCGTGTCGAGGGACGCGATGCCCTGCAACGTGTCCTGCACGTTGGCCTGCGGCGGGGTCGTCTGGACGGTCTGCCCGGTCATCCCGGCGTACCAGTGCCAGAACCACCAGGAGCCGTTGGGGATGTTGGTGTGGACGGTGTTGCCGTCCATGTTGCCAGCGATGTCCCAGTACGGCTGCTGCGCGTAGACCTTGGTGTCCTCGAACATCGCCGCCCACTGGGCGAGCTGTCCGGGCACTGACATGTCACGGCGGTTGCCGTACTCGTCGATGTTGACGGTGATGGGGCTGATGGACCGGGCGCTTTCCAGGGAGCGGTAAGTGCTGTAGTGGCTCCGGTAGTTGGCGAGCGAGCTCGGGTCGAGTTCGTGCCAGGTGAAGACGTCCGGTAGCTGATTGTTGGCCTTGGCGTAGGTGAGGAAGTCGCCGAAGAACTTGCTGTTCCAGCTGGCGGTGTTGGGCCCGCCTATCTTCGCGCCGGGGTAGTCGCTCTTGATGCGCTGGTAGACGGTGCTCCAGTCGGACTCGAAGCTGCTGAGCGCCGAGGCGTAGGTGCTGGAGTTGGAACTGCCCAGCCCGGTGTACCAGTTGCCGTCCGGTTCGTTGAAGGGGACGAAGACCACCTTGCTCGCGTACGAGGTCGCCTTGATCGCGTTGACCGCGGTGTCGACCTTGGTGAGGTAGTCGCTGATGCCCAGATTCTGGTAGGGCCAGTTCGAGTACTCGTCCTGGATGTTGGTGTACATCGTGCCGCCGCCGTTGCGGAAGAACGACGGGGCGACGTCGAGGATGTCGCCGTTGGGGTGCTGGGCGCCGTTCGGGGGCTTCTGCGATCCCGTGGTGAGCTTCAGGGGCGCCAGGAGGTTGTCACCCGGCACGCCGTCGTCGCTCAGTCCATAAAGCGCGCCGTTCGAGCCGTGCAGGACGGCTCCGGTGGTGGTGCCGAGATCCACGGTGTAGGTCTGCGTGGCTGCTTGGGCGGTCTGGGGCAGGGCGAGGGTCGTGCCGACGAGGGCGGTGGCGGCGAGCAGCGCTCTGACAAGGAGAGTGCGCTTGTATCTCGGGGGCGAGGTGTCCGGGGTCGTGTTGTGCAGGTCGATGGACATGGCGAAACCTGGCTTTCCCCTCCCGCTACGCTGCGGGAGGACGGCTCGTGGAAACCGGATGTGACCGCTCACATCCCCCGCGAAGGGAGCGGTACGACGTCACCTCCGCGCACAGCGCGGACGGACAGGGCGCACAGGCGCCAAGGACTCTGGTAGTGAGGAGGGGGTGAAGAGACGAGGGACGGCGATCAGAGGGAACGGCGGGGGGCCGGTCCCGAACTCTCGCGGACGATCAGCTCAGGCTCGGCCCACAACGGTGGCGCCGGCGCGTTCTCGGGGTCGAGCAGCCGGTGCAGCATCGCGAACGCACCGCGCCCGAGCCCTTCGAAGTCCAGCCGTACGGTGGTCAGCAGGGGATGGGTGAACGCCGCGTAGGGTGCGTCGTCGAACCCTACGACACTCAGGTCACCCGGCACGTCCCGCCCGGCTTCCCGGGCGGCGCGCAGCACGCCGAGCGCGAGGTCGTCATTGCCGCACAACACCGCGGTGACCTGAGGATCGGCGACGAGGGAGCGGGCGGCCAGATACCCGGATCGCGGGCTCCAGCCGCCGTCGACCGCCTCCGGAACGAGCCGGTCGGCTGCCTCGAGCGCCTGCCGCCAGCCACTGGCGCGCTGACCGGTGCGGCTGGTGGAGGACGGGATGGTGACGTAGTGGACCGTGCGATGGCCCAGACCGAGCAGGTACCGGGTGGCCTGGGCAGCCGCGGTCCGGTCGTCGAGCCAGACCTCGGACCGAGCGCTGGCATGTCCTTCGCGTGGCAGCTCCACCACCGCGACCGCTGGATAGTCCGCCGGCAGGGCCCGCCAGGCATGTTCGCCCGGCGCGTTGAACGCGATGACCAGGACGGGCTCGCCGGGGCGGGCGAGCCGCCCCGTGACGTCGCCGGGAGGCGCGTCCTCGTCCAGCACACTGACGGACACCGTGAAGTCCGCGGCGCGTGCCTCCTCCTCGATGCCGCGCAGTGCCAGGGACGCCCCGTACAGGGTGGTGTCCGAGGTGAGCACGGTCACCGTGCGCACCGTTCCGCCGGCCAGTGCCCGTGCCAGCCGGTTGGGCTTGTAGCCCAGGTCCTCGATGGCTTGCAGCACCCGCTCCCGGGTGTCCTTGCGTACCCTGGGGCTGTCGTTGATGACACGGGAGACGGTCTGGTGGGAGACCCCGGCGGCCTTGGCCACGTCGAAGATGCTGACCGACCGGTGGCGGTCCGCACCGTCACGCGATGGCTCCTCGTCGCGGTCGGCCGGGGGTGATTCCTGCATGTCGGTGGACTCCTGGTCGCTGGTCATCGCCAAGGCTACTCGTGCTTGGGCGCTACTTGATCGCCGCGTTGGAGTCCCCGTTCACGGATTCCGCGGCCTTTTGCGCGGACTGCTGGCCGAGCCAGACCTGGTTGAAGGCGTCCTGGATCTTGACGTTGTACGTCGCCGAGGACGTGGTCAGCGGATAGCCCATGGTCGTGCTCTCGGCTTCCTTCGAGAAGGCACTGACGTCGACGCCCTGCTGCTTCCAGACGTTCACGAAGTCCTGGTTGAGCGTCGGAATGCCCGGCCACACCGAGCCGGCGGCGACGATGATCTTCTGGGATTCCTCGGATCCGAGCCACTTCACCAGTTCCCAGGATTCCTTCTGGTGCTTGCCGCCGGCGTACAGGGCGTTGCTCAGCCCGTTGTACACCGTGCCCTTGCCGACCGGCCCTGCGGGCAGTTCGGCAAGGCCGAAGTTGCCCTTCATCGAACTCTGGTAAGCGTTGAGGTCCCAGCTGCCGTCCCACACCACGGCGGCCTGCTTACGGGCCATCACCTGCGGAAGGGCGGCGCCGTTGGGGGTGTTGGTGACCGAGGCGGGCACCGCGACGTGGTACTTCAGCCTCAGATCCCGTATGAACTGGATCGCCTCCACGCAGGACGGCTGGTCGATCGTCCACTTGCCCCACGCCTTGTCCTGGAGCTTGCAGCCGTTCTGTGTCGCTGTGTTCCACCAGTCCGTCTGGCCGTTGGGCGAGGACAGCGCGAGACCGTACTGCTTGACGTGCTTGGCGTCGAAGCCCGCTTCGTTCGGGTGCTTGCCGGTCTCGTCGATGGTCAGCTTCTGCAGCGCCTTGACGAAGGTGCCGCCGTCAGTGGTGTTCCATGACAGGGAGCCGAGCTGTTCCTGGGTGAGCCCGGCGGCCTTCAGCATCGTCTTGTCGTAGACCTGCGCGATCGTGTCCCAGTCCTTGGGCAGACCGTACTGCTTGCCGTCCTGCTCCCAGCCCGCGAGCAGCTTGGGGTCGTAGACGGAGGTGTCCAGCTTGTCGGCCTTGATGTACGGGGTCAGGTCGGCGAGCACGCCCTGCTGGGCGAACTGCGGGAAGTACGCCACGTGGTCCCAGAACACGTCCGGGGCAGTGCGGCCTGCCAACTGGGTCTGGAGCTTGCTCCAGTACTGGGCCCACGCGTTCAGCTCGATCTCGACCTTGATCTTCGGGTGCTGCTTCTCGAACGCGTCGATCGACTTCTGCAGGGCGGGCTTCTGCACGGCGTCCCAGATGGCATACCGCAGGGTGACGGTGCCGTCCGAGGAGGCAGCGGAGCCGGAGGAGCCGCAGCCGGTGGTGAGGCCGAGCACGAGGGCACTGGCGGCGGCACCGATCAGGATTCTTCTGGCGGACGAGGACATGGTTCGGGTGTCCCTTCAGGGGCGGTGGTGCGGATAGGGAAGGGGATGTGGAGGGTGGAGAACGTGGTGCCGGCCCCCGGGATGCCAACGCTCACATGAGAGATGAGGAGGCTGTGACCGGGCCGATGGTGCTGGGAGAGGGCCTACTTCAGGCCGGTGAGGGCGATGGACCGGACGATGTGCCGCTGGAAGACCAGGAACACGGCGATCAGCGGCAGCAGGGCGATCGCGGCTCCGGCGAGGACGATGTGCGGCAGGTCGGAGGCATGTTCGCCCTGGAGGGCGGCGATACCCACGGTGATCACCCGGGTGCGGTCGCTGTTGGTGATGATCAGCGGCCAGATCAGGTTGTTCCAGGTGTTGATGAAGGTGATGGTCGCGAGCGTGGCCAGGATCGGGCGGCTCAGCGGCAGCATGATGCGTACGAGGATGCTCCAGGTGGTCGCACCGTCGATACGGGCCGCGGCCTCAAGGTCCTTCGGGACGGTCATGAAGTGCTGGCGCACCAAGAAGACGCCGTAGGGGGTGCCGAAAACGGTCGGCAGGATCAGACCGGCGTAAGTGTCGACCATGCCCAGGTCACGCATCATCAGGAACAGCGGCACGAGCGTGATCATCTGCGGCACCATCATCGTGGCGAGGTAGCCCCAGAACAGCCAGTTGCGCCCCGGGAACTCCAGCCGGGCCAGCGCGTACGCCGCCGTCGCGCTGAATGCGACCTGGCCCGCGGTGACGACGACCGCCACACCGAGGGTGTGCAGCAGGAAGGACGACATCCCGTACTGGTTCCACACGTCGGAGAAGTTGGCGAAGGTGGCCGGATGGGCCGGGGTCCAGGCATTGGTCGACAGCAGATCCGAGGGCCGCTTGAACGCGGCGTTCAATGTCAGGAGGTAGGGGCCGACGGACAGCAGGGCACCGGCGAGCAGTACTGCGTAGAGGGCCGATCTGCGGGCCAGGACCGGTATCGAAGACATGGTGATGGCCGTCCTCAGCTGAAGTCGTAGACGGTGCGCTTGCGGAAATACAGGACCTGGACCGCTGTCACCAGCAGGATCAGGGCGAACAGGAGCATCGCGAGCGCGGAGGCGTAGCCGCTGCGGAAGAGCTGGAACGCCTGCTGGTAGATGTGGTAGTTCATCGTGTCCGTCGAACCGCCGGGCCCGCCCTGGGTCATCACGTACACGGTGTCGAACATCTGGAACGAGCCGATGGTGTTGGTGACCAGCACGAAGAACATCGAGGGGCGCAACAGCGGCAAGGTGATCCGGAAGAACCGCATCACGGGACCCGCGCCGTCCAGGTCGGCCGCCTCGTACAGTGATTCCGGGATCGCCTGCAGGCCGGCGAGCAGGAAGAGCATGGTGTAGCCGGTGTACTGCCAGACGTTCACCGAGGCCATCACCGGCATCGCCCACGTGGTGGACGACAGCCAGGCCGGGCCGTCGATGCCGAACAGCGACAGGAACTGGTTGATGACACCGTGCTGCGGGTCGAACGCCCAGTTCCAGACGATGCCCAGGGCCACCGGCATGGCCATCCAGGGCAGGACGAACAACACCCGTAGCACCTTGCCGCCGCGCATCCTCCGGTTCATGGCGAGGGCCAGCAGCAGGGCCAGCACGGTCTGCGCCGGGATGTTCAGCAGTACGTAGTAGACGGTGTTGCGCACCGCGCGCCAGAGTTCGCTGTCGCCCGCCATCTCGCGGTAGTTCGCCAGGCCCACGAAGTGCGGAGAGCCCATCAGGTTCCAGTCGAAGAAGCTGATGACGACGACCCCGGCGATCGGCACGAGCAGGAAGAGCACGAACCCGATCAGGCTCGGCGCGAGCAGGACGTATGCCTCGACGGTGGTACGGATCCGGCTCCGCCTGTGGTGACGCGAGCTGCGGACCGGTTCCGGAGGCCGGGCCGGGGATGGCCCTCGGCGGGCAGCCGGACTGCGGTCCCGGATGATGTTAGCGTTCACATTTACCCTCCGTCGGGGCGGTGCGAGCATGGTTATAGGTGGGGGAGGGGGCGCTTCGGCGGCTTGGCCGCACGAGGGTGGCGTGCGTGACCGGCGACTTGTGGGTGCGGAAGCCGTGCGCGAATGAGAGTGTGAGCGCTAACACCAGTGGTCGTCAATGGGGGCGAGGTGGAATTTCGAAGTGAATGGTGAGGGTGATGGTTCCATCGGTGATCGCAGCGGTCCCTACGCCGACTGGCTGCCCGCAGGCCGATCTGTGATGAGAGGGTCGCCGGTGCGCGACCTCGCACGCCGGCAGGTGCGGTCGGTATGCAGGGGCTCGCCGTCGCCTGGGCGATCCTGGGTGCGGCCCGGCCCGCACCTGCTGTCCCGTGGTTCCGGTCGAACCGGTAACACGTTCATGCCGTGCTACTTGTGCTTCTGGGAGTAGTACGGCTTGTCCGCGCGGATGCGGTCGGTGGGGATCAGCGTTCCGTCGGCGATGACGAAGTCTCCCTCGCCCAGGCCCGCGAGGGCTTTGTGCTGGCCGGGTGTTCACGCGGTGAGGATCTCGATGGTCTTGTCGAGGTAGCGCCAGGAGGTCGCTTCCGGGACTCCGGAACCGGCCCCGGCTGTGCGAGTGTCTCGTTCTTGCGCGGGTGGACCAGGACTGGCAGGGCCTGCTTGAACCCCCCCGACTTCCGCCAGCGTGCGAAGTTCCCGCCTTTGGGCTCAGGTGAGCTACGACACGTGTTCAACCAGTTCGTACGGGACGTCGGGCTGGGAAGGGTGCGTCACCAGCGAAGCCCCTGGCCGATGGCGTGTTGAGTGAGGTCACCGGACCAACGACGGAGGCTTCGCCAGGGCACCTGGCCTGACCAGCCCATTTCATCCCCACGGCACAGGAAGAAAGAGGTTCACTGAACGCCGGGGAGAGGGACGGCATTCCGCAGACCCTGCCGGGTTCTGCGCCGACACCATCCGTGAATTCCTGAGGGTGTCCGAAGGCCTCAAACTGCTGTTTCCAGGCGTCGCACCTGTACCGGCACCACCATCCGTCTGCTCCACCGGCACGTACGCCGCGGTGCGTCAGGAAACCATGCACCCTCACGGTCGGCGTCCCGCACCTCGGGTACGGCATCGAGTCCTGCCGAGTCCGCGCTGACACATGGATCCCCTCACCCCCGTCCACCGCATCCTCGACATCCAGGGCTGACAACCCCGAAAAAATCGTCTCCACAAGAGAGTTGACGTCCTGCATGTAATACCGATGATGACGGTCACGTTTCGGTACCGCCGATTACGTGACAGAAGTGAATACTGCCCTCCCGGGGAGGGCGTCGCGGTCATATAGGGAGGGCTGATGTCGCCAGACGAGATCTCGGCGGGGCCGGGACGGCACGGCCGTCCCGGCCCCGCCGCGGCTCAGAAGACCGGGTTCCAGCCGTCGGTGCCGGCCAGGTACTTCTGGGCGGTGTAGTCGGCGGCCTGGGTGGCGGTCATCTGCGGGGCGCTCGGGTTGGGGGCGCTGCTCATGTCGGTGTCGGGATAGGTGTTGTTGTACTCCGAGAGCCGGGCCTGTGCCCAGTCGTAGGTGGTGTCCATATTGGTCCACGGGTGGCCGACGGTGATCCCCCCGTGTACGACAGTGTCGCGGACCAGTGCCTGGGGCCAGACGGTCGACCCGTTGTGCCAGGGGCGGCCGAGGTACATCGTGTTCGCCGGCACGCCGTTGGTCCAGATCGTGCTGCCGGTGATGAGGATGCCGTACTTCTTGCTCTGGTCAGTGTTCGGCGCGAGGACCGTGCCGCCGACCCAGTTCTGTATGGCGATGTTGCACCGGTCGAACACGGCGGTGGCACTGCCGAAGATGAAGTCGATCGCGCCCTCGATGTAGCTGCCGACGAAGTACTGCCGGTTCTCGGCGGTGGGGACCGGCGACTTGACCAGGATCGTGTCCTGGCGGGCGATGATCCGGCACTGGGTGTAGGTCTGCCGGTCGCCCTCGGCGGCCAGCGCGACTGCCTGGGTCGAGAACGCGTCGATCTCGGGGTGCTTCTTGGGGTCGAAGGTGTTCTGGATCGTGATGCCCGCGACCGTGACACCGGACGCCTTCACGGTCAGGACGGCGCTGCCCTCGGTGCCAAAGATCTGGCCGGTCGCGGGGTTGATCGTGCCATGCGCACGGTCAGCGGTGATGACGACCTGGTCGGTTGAGCTGCCCCGCTCACCTTCGATCATCAGGTTGCGCGCGCTCGACGGGACGACCGGCGTCTCCTGGTAGGTGCCCTTCGCGAGGTAGAGAATGCGTTGGATCCCGTCCGAGGGGGCAGCGTTGACCGCGGCCTGGATTGTCGGGTAGTCGCCCATACCGTCGGTCTGGACCCAGAACGAGGACTGGTCCTTGGCGAGCAAACCTTTGCCCCTGGTGCTGGGAATGTTCGAGTGGTAAGCCGTCATGACCGCTCGCTGGAGGGCGAACAAGGTCACGAAGACGACTCCGGCGCCGATGTCCAGGGGAGCCGTGAGGACGGCGCCCGCACCTGCGAGCCCGGTCAGCAATGCAGCGCTCATGATGGCCCAGTTGTTGTGATGCGCCATGGCCTGCTGGGTGACGGTGTAAGGCAGGCCGTTGCCGAAAGCCGTCACGGTGTCGGCCGCCTGGTTCCGGAACCGGGACCCCTCGGCGACCGCCACGATGATCTGCAGGATCGACGACGCCGCCAGCCCGATCGGCACTGAATCACCTGCCTGGAGGTTCAGCACGGCGCTGTTGAGGCTGGCCGGACTGATCTGCATGCCGCTGCGGTTGGCGCCCTGTCGTGCCAAGGCGTCGTATCCGGCGAGCGTGTTGAACCGGACGTTCGACTGGCTGCCCGGATCGTTCGCTCTGAATGTTCCAGCCGGCCGGCCCTGCGGTATTCCCCCTTGGCCGGGATTCAGACCGGCCTCCAACGGGAAGAAGTCGCCAAATGTCACGGCGCCGGTGCCGTCCTCGGTGGCCTGGAACCAGCCCATGACATAGGCGTCCGACCGGCGCATGACCACCCGAATGAACTCGGGCCTGTCCTCCGCGTGCAGATCGACAGTGATGTACGAGTTGGTCCCGTTGATGTCGGTGACGTCCACGGAAGGGCCTGTGGGGTCCGGCCGCTGCGAGCCGGCCCGGATGGCATTACGAATGCTGTTGAGTAGCGCCGCGTAGCCCGCCCTGGCATCGGCGGGCTCACTGCTGAGCCGCCAGGTGACGGTCGCGCCGGTCGCCGCAGCGGCGAGGGAAGCGCTGCCAAGGACCAGTCCGCCGGCGGCCGCGAGACTGACAGCCGTCGCAGCGGCGAGAAACGATCTTCTGGGGAGTCCATCCCGCGTTGTGCTCGTCACATGAGTTCCTTTTGATTGCGAGCGACCCAGCGACGGGATCGCCGTATGTACGGCGGTTGCCGATCTTGACGGTGACTTTCCTTCCGGCTGAAGCGTTCATGCGCTGCTGGCGCGTTCGGCCGGCGTTTCCGATGCCCTGCGCGACGGTGTGGCAGCACGCGGAAACGGTGATTGTCCGCAGCGCGCGTGGGTGTGCTGCGGGTACGTCAGCGCCAATGTTCGGTGCGGGGCGGGGTCGCAGGCCAGGGGGCTTTTACCCGCAGGCGCCCTACTGAGGGCCGGGTATTTCTACGGGGTTGTCCCGGGAGCGGGTGCCTGGTTGTCTGTTCACCAGGAGGCGATCTGCCGACTGCTCACGCTCTTGGCGGCGAGGTCTGCTGCTTCCACTCCCGCCGGATGAGCGGTCGGTGTGCCCGGACATGGACAGGGGCCAAGGCTGGAAGGCCTGGTCGGGGACTGTCCTGGCGGCAGTCTTCCGCGAGTTGTGCCAGAACCTCGCTTCCGCCTACGAAGCCACACGCCCCGCCTCGGGCTACAACGGCTCTGGTTTCATCAGCCCGGAGTCCGAGGATCCCGAACCTCAATCGCGCTGACCAATTTGGGACCGGCGGTTCGGGGTGAGCAGCAAGAAGCGCAAATGGAACCGGTGGTGTGTGCGTTGTGGCTGAGCCAGGTCACGGGGGAACCGGCTGAGGCCAGCCGGTTCGGCCGTCACTACGGCATCGCTTACGAGCCCTGCGGGCCCATCCAGCAACGACACGACCACAGCACGGCTCGCGAGTTTCTCGGCGAGAGCGAGGTCCTCCTCCTCGAACTGTTCCGCGGCGCGATGTCGGATGAGGTTGGTCAGCCGCAAGGGGTTTCTGGCCCTCAGCGGCACGATCAAGATCGAGTGGACTCGGTGCGGGAGCGTGGCGCGTCCGGTCGGCGAAGAGCCACACATTGCCTGAAAGCGATCGGAAAGTTATGGGGCAAACCGGACCCCCGCCTCTCCCTTTGTCGGGACATGGCTTTCTGTTCACTCGTGAGTCATAGCGGAACTCCTTGGGGCTGGATAACGATGCCGAATCACACAAATGCACCAGGAGTGCCACTAGTGAACGTCTCCCTCGCCGTCTGGCTGATCACCGTCGCCGCCCTGTGCGTGCTCGTCGGGGCCGACTTCCTCATCGGCCGCAAGCCCCACGACGTGTCTGTGAAGGAGGCCGGTATCTGGACGGTCGTATGGATCGTCCTGGCTTGCCTGTTCGGCCTTGGTCTGCTCGTCTTCGCGGGCGGAAAGCCCACCGGAGAGTTCTTCGCGGGGTACATCACGGAGAAGTCGCTGAGCGTGGACAACCTCTTCGTGTTCGTCCTGATCATGGGCAAGTTCGCCGTGCCCTCGCAGTACCAGCAGCGCGTGCTGATGGTCGGCGTCCTGATCGCCTTGGTGCTGCGTGCGGTGTTCATCGCAGCAGGCGCGGCGATCATCTCCACCTTCTCCTGGGTGTTCTACCTCTTCGGCGCGTTCCTCGTCTGGACCGCCTACAAGCTCGTCCAGGACGCTCGGGCCGGCGATCATGGCGGCGCCGAGAACGCCGAGTACGAGGAGAACAAGCTGCTGAAGATGGTGGAGAACCGATTCGGCGTAGCCGACAGATACCACGGGTCCAGGCTGTGGATCCGGCAGAACGGCAAGCGGGTCATGACCCCGATGCTGGTCGTGATGCTCGCTATCGGCTCCACCGATGTGTTGTTCGCCCTCGACTCCATCCCCGCCATCTACGGCCTGACCGTGGACCCGTTCATCGTCTTTACCGCCAACGCCTTCGCGCTGATGGGTCTGCGGCAGCTGTACTTCCTCATCGGCGGCCTGCTGAAGAAGCTGGTCCACCTCTCCTACGGCCTGTCGATCATCCTCGGCTTCATCGGCATCAAGCTCTTCCTGCATGCCCTGCACGAGTCCGGCGTTCATGTTCCGGAGATCGGCATCCCGGTCTCTCTCGGCTTCATCGTCCTCGTGCTCGCGGTCGCGACGTTCACCAGCTTGCGCGCTGCCAAGCGCAAGGAACTGGCGGAAGCGGCGGCCACCGCCTAACTAAACAAGGGCTCGCAGAGAATCAAGGCGTTGCTTCGCGTAATGCGGCTCGTTGTTGTGATACGAGCGTTCCGTAGAGTTTCGTGGCCAACTCGCCTTGAAGTTGGGGGTGTTGTTCCCGCATCTCGACCGGGCGGCAGCGGCGACTGGTGATGGGGGCCGAGGCCCAGATCCTGGGACATGGCGGTATCCGAGCCTTCACCCCTTGGCCGGATGAGCTCGCCGCCGCCCACGGCCGCGGCCACGAGCTGATCTCGGCCGGCCCCGACAGCACCGTCGCGCTGCGCCGCTTCCGTTGCACCCTCGCCTGGTTCATCTACTGCCAGCCCAGCGGCTGGATCGCCCTCGCGGTGCAGTACGGTCACGCGGTCACCGCCATGAGCGGTCAACTCCAGGACTGGTCGGTCCGTAGCGAAGGACCTGCACAGCGCTGAGGGTCGGTGACAAGTCGATCAGGGCGCCGCTGTCTGTCGCCCCTACGCCGGGCTGCATGGGCGGCGGGAACGGCGGACGGGGGTGCCCGGGCGGATGGTCCGCGGCGACATCGTCACGTCGTCGGAGGTTTGACCAGAGGTTGTGCCGGTCCGGGGTGCGCGAGGTCTGACTGAGCTGGGCAGGCACCACAGGCCAACAGCTGACGATGCCGGCATCGGGGCCGTCACCTCGTTCGGCACGACGAGGTATACCAGGAGCACGGTGGCTGTCGGCACGACGACTGCCCACCCCCGCCTCGTCACCGTGCCTCCTTGTTGCTCCTCGCTTCGCTGTGCCCGGTCGCCGAAGCGACGGCACAACATCGCGCACCCGGCCGGCTGCGCGGCTTGTCCGTGCGCGGTGCCGAACCGTCATCGGTGGCGGGGAGCGATGGCATCAGGCGGCGGATCGGCAGTTTCACGGATGAAGGCGGCGAGGTCCGCGACCGCGGGGTGGCCGGGCGGGTCGGACCAGGCGAGGCTTACCGGTACGGGAGGAGCGTCAGTCAGGGGCCGGTAGGTCACACCGGGGTAGGGGTAGACGTCGGCGGTCGCGGTGGTGGTGACGCCGAAGCCCTGGTCGGCGGCGATGGCGGCCAGCCAGTCGTCGGTGTTGCCGACCTCGGCGATGCCGGACGGCTGCTGCTCCGTGGGCCACAGCTGCAGAGAGGTGGTCCCGGAGACGGTGTTCATGATCAGGGTCCGTCCCGCCAGGTCGGCCAGGGTGATTTCCATCCGTTCGGCAAGATCGCTGTGCAGGGACAGGGTCGCGTTGCGCTTCTCCTGGAAGAGCACGGTGTGATGGATGCCGTTGGCGGGCACGGGACCGCGGAGGATCACTGCGTCGACGCGGCCCTCAGCGAGTCCAGCGAGGCTGTCGTCGGTACGCAGCAACTGGAGAGGCATCTGAGGATGGAGCTGTCGCCAGCGGTGCAGGACGGTGGCGGTATGGCGGCCGAGGGCGGACCATGCGTGACCCAGGCGCACTGGCCAGGGGCCCACGCGGGCGGGGTCGAAGGCGGCTTCGGCCGCGTTGAGAGCCGCGGCCGCGCGGATGCGGAAGGACTTACCGGCGTCGGTGAGGCGCAGGTGGTGGGTGGAGCGGTCCACCAGCCGTACCCCGAGGTGGTTTTCCAGGGCTTTGAGGGTGCGCGAGAGCGCGGGCTGGCCGATCCCGAGGCGTGCCGCGGCGTGTGTGACCGTGCCCTCTTCCGCGATGGCGAGGAAGGCGCGCAGGTGGCGCAGTTCCATGGTCATGTCTACCAAGCATAATGCGTCGAGAATCGGCATTTCCACCGCAAGGGGGGTGGCCCATAGCGTGGCGGCATGAGCTCTGTCCGACCCGCCACGATCGCCGCCTCCTCGTCCTCTGCTCGCGCTTGGCCACGCGTGAGACGGGGCTTGCCTTACGGCAGTCAGGGTGTCGGGATCGGGCTGGTGCTGGGCGGGCTGCTGTCGCAGGAGTTCGGCGCGGCCGTCGCGACCTCCCTGTTCCCGCGGGCCGGGGCCGCCGGCATCGTGACCCTGCGGCTGGTTTTGTCGGCGGCGCTGCTGCTGGCCGTATGCCGGCCGCGGGTGCGCGGCCACCGGCGCGCGGACTGGGTCCTCGTCGTCGGCTTCGGCGCCTCCCTGGCGGGCATGAACTTCCTCTTCTACCAGTCCATCACCCGTATCCCGCTGGGTGCGGCGGTCACCTTCGAGGTGCTGGGCCCACTGGTGCTGTCGGTGGTGCTCGCCCGGCGCGCAGCGAGCTGGCTGTGGGCAGGCCTGGCCCTGGCCGGTGTCGCCCTGCTCAGCCGAGGCGGTTTCGGCCGGCTCGACGCAGCTGGTGTCGCTTTCGCCCTGGGAGCCGCCGCTCTGTGGGCCGCCTACATCCTGATGTCGGCGCGCGCCGGCGGCAGGTTCCCCGGCGCGGACGGGCTGGCCCTGGCGATGGCCGTGGCGGCGGCCCTGAGCCTCCCCGTGGGTGTCGCCGATGCCGGTGGCGCCCTGTTGGACCCGGTGACGCTGGGCCTGGGCATGGTGGTGGCGGTCCTCTCGTCAGCGTTCCCCTACTCCCTGGAACTGCTCGCCCTGCGATGCGTGACCCCCTCGGTGTTCGGCGTTGTCAGCACCCTGGCCCCGGTGGTGGCTGTGGCCGCTGGCTACCTCGTCCTGGGGCAGGTCCTTGCTCTCGTCGACATCGTTGCCATCGCCCTGGTCGTTGCGGCCACCGCCGGCGCCGTCCGCACCGCATGGCGGTGAGCATCGCGCACCCGCGTGCTCATCAGATCCGTGTGTGCACCCAGCCCACTCGGAGCGCGCCAGCGCGACTACACGGCGACTTGATCCCTTTTCCTTGGATGTGTACTTCCCCTACCGTAGAGAGCGACTCATGACGTTGCACACTGTGGCCGAGCAGTCTCAGTTCCGCCTGACCGGGCGGCTGGAGGAAGTGGAAGCGTTGTGCGAGGCCTTCGCCGAACGGTGGCCGAACGCGGCGCACAGCTTCGTGTTCGGCCACTCGGCAGAGGGCCGCCCTATGCGCGCCCTGCTGGTCGCGCCGGGCGGCGCGTTCACGCCCGAGGCGCTGCAAGAGCGTGGCATCCCGCTGTTGATGGTCCATGCTGGAATCCACCCAGGCGAGAGCGACGGGAAGGACGCCGGTTTCGTCGCTCTGCGCGAACTGCTCGGCGGTGAGCCGCTGACTGAGGCGGAGACCGCAGCCGGGTCGCACATCGCCGTGCACTCGCCTGAGGGCGACCCTTTGGCGCAGATCGCGATCCTGTTCGTGCCCGCCTTCAACACCGACGGCCATGAGCGGGTCGGGCGGTGGAACCGGCCTAACCAGGACGGTCCGGAGGAGACCGGCTGGCGCGCGACCGCGCACAACCTCAACCTCAACCGCGACTACACCAAGGGTGACGCGCCTGAGATGCAGGCCATGCTGGCGCTGCTGCGCGACTGGGACCCGCTGGTCTGCGCGGACATGCACGTCACAGACGGTGCCGACTTCGAACCCGACGTGTCGATCCAGGTCGAACCGATCCACCTCGGCGACCCGCACCTGCACGTTTCGGGAGTCGCGATGCGCGACGCGCTGCTTGACAAACTGGCCGCGCAGGGATCCCTGCCACTGCCGTTCTACCCGGAGCCAGTCGTCGAGGACGATCCCTCCTCGGGCTTCCAGATCACCGAATACACCCCCCGCTACTCGACCGGCTACTTCCCCACCCGCAACCGGTACACGGTGCTGGTCGAGACCCACTCCTGGAAGGACTACGCCACTCGTGTACGCATCAGCCGCAACGCGATCGTCGGCCTGGCCGAACTCGTCGCCGCGCACAGTGGCGAATGGACTGCCGCCGTGCGCGAGGCCGACGAACGCGCGAGCCACCTGGGCGGCCAAGACGTGGTCCTGGACGTCGTGGTCGACCGGCGCGACAGTATTCCTGTCACCCAGGACTGCCCACAGGACGCACCGGAGACGGTGACCACCATCGAGTTCCCGGGCTACGCCTACACCCGCGACCTGTCCCCGATCTCAGGCGAACCCGTCACCGTCTACGACCCTTCGACCCCGCAGATCTGGCGAGTTCCCTACCGCAGCCGCACCGTGCCCTCCCTCATCGTGCGCGCGCCACGCGGCGGGTACCTGGTCCCCGCGGCGTACGCGTCTTTGGTCGCAGCCAAGTTGGCCATGCACGGCCTGGATCACCGACCCCTGCACCAGGGTCTCGACCGCGTTGACACCGAGGTGTTCCGGGCGACCGGCATGCGGTTCGCATCCGCTCCGTTCGAGGGTCGCATGATGCTCACGCTGCAGGGGGAGTGGCAGCCCGGCACACAGTCCCTGCCCGCCGGCAGCCTGTTCGTGCCGATCGCCCAGCCCGCAGCACGACTCCTGATGACCTTGCTGGAACCGCAGGCGCCGGACTCCCTCGCGGCCTGGGGGTACTTCAACGCTCACTTCGAGCACAAGGAGTACGTGGAGCCCTACGTCACCGAGATCTTCGCCCAGCAAATGCTGGAGCAGGACCCGGTCCTGGCCGGCGAGTTTCGCCGCAGACTGTCAGAGAATCCGGAGTTCGCGGCCGACCCGGATGCACGCCGCGAATTCTTCCAGCGTCGGCACTCATCATGGGATGTGCGGTACGCGATGTACCCCATCCTGCGGAGCGACCAGAATTTGATGAACTAACGCCCAAGTGTCACTTACCTGTCTAGTTGTAAACAGCAGGAGATCTTTGAGCTGGGGTTCGGCACATCGAGAGGCGGTGATCTGATGATTCTTTGGCCTGCAAGTATAAAACTGTGCTTGGCTTGATCATGCCCCTGACTCGGGCTGTGTTAGTTCAAATGAGAGATGTTGCAAATTCATCGGCAAGTTCCTTGAGGCGAAGAGGTTTGCCGAATTGGCGCGACTATGCCAAGTAATGAATCCTTCCCAGTAAGCGTCCGTCACTCACTGTGATCGCGATGCTTGCGCTGTGGCCCGCGCGGCCCCCGAGTCCGGTCAGGTGTAGGGCGCTTGGCAGGAATGATCTTGCGACAGATTCTCCTGATCGAGGGGCGTCGCGTGTCGACAGCGGCGGGGATGCAAGAGATTCCCTCACAGTCTCGGATCCATCCCTTGCCTTTCGGGGTCCATCCACCTGCTACAGAAATGCAGAAAGCCCGGAACAGGGTGCACGAGTCGCCCACTCCTTCCATGAATGTGAAGTCGTAGGCCGCCACGGCACCTGTGCGGCAACTACCCTCCTCGCCCTGCCGCACTCCTTTAAACGTTTGGGAATGTGGTGGTTCGATGAATCCTCGGCATTACGCTGGCCTCGCGTACGCCATTCATCCTCCACAAGCAAGGGTAATAATGCGCGAAACGGACACTCAAGTGGACACTTCAGGTCGCGCTGACGACATTCGTTGCCCAGGCCACCATGAGGGTGTTCGCGACGAGCGCAAGCGCCAGCGATAACACCTGGATCACCAGCAAAGACGTCGGTATGTGCATCGCCGGTGGAGGTCGTGTAATAGTATGCGGCTGGGGTGACAGGGGACAGTCGTGGGAGCGGGCCGGGTCCCAAATCAAGTTGGCTTAGGCGAATATCTGCCTCGATAGCAACCGCGACGGCCAAGTTTACTGGTTGGAATGCGACGGCGGCAATTTCCAGAACTGGGACTACGTCGACGTGGGCGGTGGCTGGGTTACCGTACAGGACCGGGAGATCAAACATTGGCTGAATTGAAGCCTCACCTCGTCGGGGAATTATGATGCGCGGACGCAGTCTTTGGCTTGGGCGGCCGGGAGTTGGAGTTTCTACAGGGGCGAGTAGTCGTCGCGCACGGCTTCAGCCTCGATCCACCGCGTGAATTCTGATTACGGGTGTCGGGCGGGTTCCTGATGTTTCTTTGGGATGCGGGCAGCGGTGAATGAATCTTTCCCCGTAAGCGCCGGTCGCTCTCTGTGATCGCGAAAGTTTCCGCTACGGCCCGCGCGGTCCCCAAGTCCGGGTAGGCGTAAGGCCCCTGGTAGGAACGATCTTGCGACGGATTGTTCTGACCGAGGGGCCTCACCTGTCGACCAGTATCACCTATACCGCGGTGCTCGATGTGAAGCGGTCCACCGCCGAGCGCCTGGCCCGGCTGCTGCGCGACCACCGCATCGCCGCCGGAAACCGCATGGGCAGGCGGGCGCTGGGCTGCTTCCGGCAGGCAGTGCTCGTCCTGCGCTGGTTCATCGACAACGCCCGCCTTTCCCAACTCGCCCGCGACAATGGCCTGTCGGTCTCCACCGCATACCGCTACCTCCATGAGGGACTGAGCGTTTTGACAGCCGGGGCGCCGGATCTTGCGACTGCGCTGGAACGCGCGAAGGCGGCCGACTTGACGCACCTGAACCTCGACCGCACCGATCGCGTCGCCGCCCCGGCCCGACGGCGCGGACCTGGGGTGGTCCCGGAGGCACCGGCATCACGGTGGGAACGTGCAGGTCATCTCCACCCCGGACGGCTGGCCGATCTGGGTCTCACCGGTCCGTCCGGGCAAGCAGCACGGCACCACCTGCGCCCGCCACCACGGTCTGATCGATGCCCTCAACCGCATAGCTGCCGAACTGGACATGCCGACCCTGGTCGACCTCGGCTACGACCGAAGCCCAGCAGACCTACAACAAGGTCATCCGCGGCATTCACGGCGTCTGCGAGCGCGCCAACGCCCTGCTCAAGACCACCTTCAAAGCCCTGCGCAGAGTCAGCCTCGACCCCAGCCGCATCACGAAGATCGCCGCCGCAGCCCTCGTCCTGCTCCAGCTCAAGTATGACCGCACCATCTGAACGATCACACAACGTCATGATCCGCTACGTGGAAAGACTCAATGGGTGGGGTTGAATGCGTAGCCGTACTGTGTGTCGAGAGTCGTGTTTTTCGGCTGGCGGCACCAGCAAGGTGTGCATCGCGGTCCTGAGGCTTGGATGATGATGGATTGCCGCTCCCTGTCAGTGATCCCTGGGCGCTGAGGGAGGGTGCCTCCGCAATGGCGCGGTCGCGGTCCCGCTCACCAACAACCATGACCTGCCTGTCTACTCCCTGCCCGTGTCCTGGCGCCCGCCGCGCTCGATCGTCCCCCTGAGCAGCGACGCCTTCTACCCTTCATGCCCTTCCGTGCCGTAAGCCGTGACGACGACCGCACCCTCACTTTTGCGTCGTCGCGGCCCGCGCCGGCATCGCCGAACTCCTCCCCGCCCACTGCTTCCAAGGATCCCGTGCTCCCCGGAGTCGCTTCCAAGGATGCCGACGACTGGGGGCCAACCATGCAGACCCAGTCCACCTGGCCGCGCGTGACACTCATGCCCAGGTACAGCCCGGTCGCCGATGCGGATGAGTAGCACCCGTCCGCAACAGGGCAGTCCACAGGTTCTTCCTGCGCCCGGTCATGCCGCCTGGGGGCGCCGTGAGGCTGGTGATCTTGGCAGTCCGCGGTTCTCCTCGGCAAGCGACTGAGGGGGGTGGGCTGCCCGCAGAGCTGCACAGGACCGTGCAGCGGGGCGACGCGGCCGATGGCGCTGAGGGCAGCCTGCTCTGCGATCAACTGCAGGCAGATTCAGGGAAGTTGCCGCTCACGCCACCGCCGACCGGTTCTTGTCCGAAGGCTTGACGGAGCAGGATGAAGGCCTCACTCTTCCCACAGAGTCACACATCCTTCAACAACATTTCGTCGCATTTTCCCCCGGACGGGGCCTCGTAGTCGCGGAGCAGCCATGTCTACTCGCACGTTCACCCGGAAGACACTCGCCCACTTTCTTTCGGTGGCCGCCTTGGTCTGTGCTTCCCAGTTGGTCATCGCCCCGGGGCAGCCGGCCGACGCCGCCACCAACCAGTTCAAGGGCGTCAACTGGGCCGACACCCGCGACAACTACAACACCGGATGGGTGATCCCGGACGGCTTGGCCGCATCGGACAGCTACTCGCAGGTCTACTCGGTCGCCGACAACTACATCAAGGCCTTCCAGTCCAACCTCGGTGCCAACACCGTGCGCCTGCCGATCAATCCGCCCAGTGTCAGCCAGTCCTGGTGGGGTGCCTACCGGGGCGCGATCGACGCGGCGCTCGCCGACGGCATGAAGGTCGTCATCAGCGCTTGGACCGAGAAGTCCAGCGTCGGCACGATCACCGACATGACCGCCTGGAAGGCCATGTGGTCCACCGTGGTCGGCACCTACGGGAGCAATGGCAACGTGTACTTCGAGCCGCTGAACGAGCCCTACGGCTACTCACTGAGCCAGTGGGTCTCGGTCTGTTCCACCTGGATCTCCCAGTTCTCCGGCGTCCCGAGAAGCCGGGTCGTCATCAGCGGCACGGGTTACAACGACAACGTGACTGGCGTCGGAGCGTCCTCCGCGCTCAGCGGCACACTGCTGTCCCTGCACTACTACGGCTACTGGAACAGCTACACTAAGGAATCCTCCTGGGTATCGGACCTCAACAGCCGCCTCGGCAGCTACACCGGCCGGACGATCATCGACGAGTTCGGCGCCCCGATGACCACCGGCACCAACTACCTGACGAACCACGACAACGGCCAGTACCAGTCCTACCTCGCCGCGGTGACGGACACGGCCCGCTCGGACGGGATGGGCAGCGTCTACTGGCCCGCACTGCGCACCGGGGACTCCTACTCGCTGCAAGCCCACAACGGCAGAGGACTGTCGAGCACCAACTCCTCTGGCGTCACCCAGGTCCGCTGGGGATGGGGCTACTGACGCCTATGCGTCTGCCCCTGCCCGAAGCCTTTGACCATCAGAAGACGGCATCTGCGTGCCTTGATCGCCGAAGGAGAAGAAGCAGGGTCCCGCATGCCTACCCTTCGAAGGATCGCCATCGTGAACGGCGCTGAAGTCCTGATGACACGCCACGGCCTGCCCCTTCGGGTCGGACACAGAATGCTGACCCGAAGCATGGCTCTTCAGGCATCGCGTGGACGTCGGCGCACAGGCTGGGTCCGAGAACCAGCGGTGCGGCCCGGGCAGTTGTCCTTCCCTATCTCTGAGGCGCCGCGGGCGCCGGACGTCCTGTTCTGATAACCAGCACGTCAGCACCGGTTGGAGCTGTTAGGGGCAACAGGTCCAACCGGTGCTGACGTCTGCCGAGAGCGGGGGAGCGTGTGTTACACGGTGGGGATGCAGGCGGCTGCCACACGGTCGCTGTGGATCCGGTGGGCCTTGCGGCCGGCGGGTGATCCCATGAGGCCGGTGGACGACTGCTCGACCATTACCAGGTGCAGGCTCAGGGTGCGGTCACCATGCCATCGGCCGGTCATCAGCCGTCGTAGCAGATGTACACGCGCGGTGCCCCACCCTCGTCGGGAATGATCAGGTCGTCATCGCCTCGCGTGCCCTTGGCCACGGTCTCGCCGGTCCGCGGATCGACAATCCGGTAAGCGCGGGGAACCACGGAAGCGGTGGCGGGGTGTAGGCGCAGTGGGCCTCCGTGCTCGCCGTAACTGATGTACAGCACATGAGGATCGGTGGTAAGACCGCGAGGTGCCAGGGACAGCTGCCAGTCGGGGCGCATGTCGGTGATCGGCAGTCCGTCCAGGATGCCGCCGAGCAGGCCGACGTACCGGGATCCCTCGAAGTCGAGGGCTTCGCGCCAGCCGCAGCCGGGAGCCAGGAAGAACGGCTCGTGGTCCGGTTCGTCGGCGTGCAGCCGCCACTGCCACATGCTGCCCGCTCCGTAGACGACGCCCATGGTGCCGCCCGCACACAGGTTGGACCAGGCCTCGTGGCCCTGCCACCAGCCAGATCCCTTGCCGGTCTCGCCGGAGTGTTCGTAGGTCGGCTCGCCATTGGCGACGGCTTTGACCGGCTCGTTGCGCCACATGTCGGCGACCCGTTCCGGCACGTGTTCACCGCGATGCCCTGTCTGACACCATTGGAAGTCCAGCCAGGGCGCGTCCTGGTGGGCGCGGTTGTGGCCGTGAGGGCGGTAATGGATGCCGCAGGGCTGGCTGTAGGCGTCCCAGGCCTCGATCTCCTCGCCGCCGGCGACGATCTGCGGTTCCTCACCGGAGCCGTCGGCGCCCACCAGGTAGATGACGGGCCGGGCACCGTACCGGGCGACCAGGTAGCGGCAGTAGCGGGCGTACTCGTGGGGCGGAACGACGGTGCCTGCCACCGAACGGCCCTTCCAGCCGAAGCCCTGGAAGACCGGCTGCAGAACGGGAACGATCGCGTGGTCGGCGAGGATGTTCAGCAACTTGTCGAGGTACTGGAAGTAGGCTGGCCGCAGCTCCCGCAGGCGGCCGTCCTTCAGGTCGTCGAAGGCGACGTCGAACCCTGTGTCCGCGGTGCGGTCCTGTGGGCCGCGTGCGTGCATGTCGGGCTGGACGCTCATCAGCAGTACGGCGTTGAAGCCTTTGGCCGCACGGTCGGCCGCGTACGTCCGTACGTGGTCCTCGGTCGCCCGCCAGGGCAGGGCCCACGCCGTGTCGGCGATCAGCAGCGCCGGCGTGCCGTCCGCGTGCACCAGGCTGCGCCCGGCCGGTGACATGTGCCAGAAGCCGTGCCGTTTGAAGCGGTGCTCGGTCTCCTCGGCCGGTGCCACGCGCAGTTCGCCCGTGTGCCCGGTGAGTCCGGGGTCGCCAGTGTTGCTGTGCGTGCGCCAGTGCCAGCGCCCCTCGGACAGCGGCGAGGCGAAGCGGATGCGCCAGGTTTGTCCGCCGTCCCAGAAGGCCGGGCGGCGCAGGACGGTGCCGGTGGGATCGTGGGTGAATTCGGCCCAGGTCTCCACGTCCGTGTAGGGGTTGGCGTAGGTGTGCTCGGCGGTGAACGATAGTTCGGTTTGCTGCCAGCGGGCAGCGCTGACGTCGGTGTTCATGCGGTTGTCCCTCAAGTGTCGGGAGAGCTCAGGAAGTTGGGGGCTCGTCGAGGAGCCGGCGAGCGGTGTTGATGTCGGTGACGAGCGCGGTGATCCAGCGCCCGCGGACCGCGCCGCGTACGGCGGTGTACTTGCGTTCCCCGCCAGCGACGGCGATCCGGCGCGGCACCGTGCGCAGCTGGTCCACTGGGATGCCGATGGTCCGCTCTCCTAGGCCGGCGTCGACGTGGACGCCGTTCTCGTCGAAGAAGCGCTGGCAGATGTCGCCCACCGCGCCGAGGCCGCGCAGGCGTGCGATCTCTTGATCGGTGACGGCGTTGCCGCTCAGTTGCAGTAGCGGCGAGGGCTCCAGACTGCCGATGCCGACCAGCACAGCGGTCAGTTGCTGCCAGGCCTGGCTGACCTCCAGGACCGCGGGGTCGTGCAGAAGGGACAGGCGCGCCTCGGCCGAGCCCACGAGCCCGGGGGCGCGAACGAACAGTGGTGAGCCGCCGGTGAGTTCGGCGAGACGGGCGGTGAGCCTGGTGGCCTGGACCTGCCCCTGCGGGTCGCCGATGCCGCCCATCAGTTGTACGACCTTTGCGGCGCCCTCGGGCTTTGTCGGTTGCATCGCCTCGATGGCGGCGAGGAGAGTTTCGCTCCAGGTGGAGACGCCGATCAGGTCACCGGGCCGGAACGCGGTTTCGAGGTAGCTGGCGGCTGCGGAGCCGAGGGCACGCATCAGGGTGCGCGGGTGTTCCAGCAGGTCGTCGCCGTCGAGGATGACTACGTCGGTCAGCTTGTAGCGGTCGGCGAGCGCGTCCTCCAGCTCGCTGTGGATCCCGGGAGGCGACACGACGACGGTCCGCACGACACCGAGTTTCTGCGCGGAGCGCAGCAGCCGGGAGACCCCGGCCTGGGAGAGGCCGAGCGCTTCGGCGATCTCGGTCTGTCGCATCTCTCGCTCGTGGTACATGCGGGCCACCCGTACGATCAGGCGTAGCTTGTCGACGGGTTCGTTACCGGTGAGGTCAGGATGCTGGGACACGCCATGAAGCCTACTGACCCTGGAGTTCCGCAGCGGGATGCTCATGACGATCTCCCCGAGCCAGCATTTGGGGGACCGGGTCGGCAGGCGCGGGTCACGGCATCGTGCCAGGCCTGCCGGCGCCGAGTGCGTTCCTCGCGTGGCAGCTGCGGGTGGTAGACGTCCTCTGCACGGTCGAGCCTCGTCAGCTGGTCCTTGCCGAACATACCCAGGGCACAGCCGGCCAGGTGCGCGGCGCCGAGGGCCGACAGGTCGCGGGCGCGGGGACGGCGTACGGCGCGCCCGGAGGTGTCGGCCTGCAGTTGCATCAGGGCCGCGTTGTCCGTGGGGCCGCCGTCCGCGAGCACGGTGGAGACCCGACCCGCCGCGCTGTCGAGTCCCGCCACGACGTCCTCCACCTGGAGGGCGACCGACTCCAGGGCGGCCCGGGCCAGCTGCGGCAGGCTGCTGCCGAACGTGAGGCCGGAGATCAGTCCGGTGGCCTCGTTGTCCCACCAGGGTGCCGCCAGCCCGCCGAACGCGGGTACCAGGTGGACGCCCCCGGAGTCGTCGGCGGCTCGCGCGGCGAGTTCGCCCGCGCTCATCCCGAACAGACTGGCCAGCCAGCTCAGGGTCGACCCCGAGGAGCGGATGTTGCCTTCGAGCGCGTAGGCGGGTGTCCCGTCGTCCCAGGCGATGGTCAGACACAGGGGAGACCGCTCGGCCTGGGCCGGTCCGGCAATCAACCCCATGACGGAGGAACCGGTGCCGTAGGTGGCCTTGACACTGCCGGGAACGAAGACGCCGTGCCCGAAGAGCGCCGCGTGGGAGTCGCCGAGAACGGCAGCGACCGGTGTCCCATCGACGAGGGGGGACAGCCCACGCACCGGGGAGAACGGCCCGACCGAGGAGGCGATCCGGGGCAGGGCCGCCCTGGGGATGTCGAAAAGATCCAGCAGCCGTTCGTCCCAGCTGCGTGTGCGGACGTCGAGCAGTTGAGTGCGGGCGGCGTTGCCGACCTCGATGACGTGCTCGGCTCCGCCGGTCATCCGCCACAACAGCCAGGAGTCCACCGTCCCCAGGCATAGCTCACCGCGCCTGGCGCGGCTGCGGTCCGGATCGTGGGCGTCGAGCAGCCACTGGGCCTTGAGCGCGCTGAACATCGGGTCCAGCGGAAGCCCTGACGTGGCCCGGACGTCCTTGCCGAGGCCGTCGGCGAGGAGCTTGGCACACGCGTCCGCGGTGCGCCTGTCCTGCCAGCCGAGCACCGGACCGAGGGGACGTCCCGTTGCACGTTCCCACAGCAGACACGACTCCCGTTGGGTGGACAGGCCGACGCCTGCCACGCGGGCGGGATCATGTTCGGCCAGACAGGCCTGCACTGCTGTTGCCACGCTCTGCCTGATCTCCTCGGCGGACTGCTCAACCCAGCCCGGCCGCGGATGGGCGGTGCTGAGGGGTGCCGATGCCGAGCGCACAAGGTTCCCGCACCCGTCGACCAGCACGGCCTTGGTGGCGGAGGTGCCCTGGTCGATGGCGAGAAGCAACGGCTGGGTCGTCATGATGCCGAGGATGCCAGGCCGAGGACGTCACGTGCCGCACGGCGGATGCCGTCGGCGGTGAGTCCAAAGTGCTCCAGCAGGTAGTCGGCGCTGCCGGTCGGCGCGAATCCATTGACGCCGAGCAGCCGCAGCGGTACTGGCTGGCGCTGGCCGGTGAGCGAGGCGACGGCGGCACCGAGCCCCCCGCTGAGAGTAGCCTCCTCCACGGTGACGATGCCCCTCGTCTCGGTGGCGGCGCGCAGCAGGGATTCCTGGTCGAGAGACGTGACGAACGGGGTGTTGAGGACGCGGGCGGAGATGCCTTCGGCTGCGAGGCCGTCGGCTGCGGTCAGGGCGCGGGAGACCATCGTGCCGATCGCGACGATGGTGACGTCGGTGCCTTCGCGCAGGGGCAGGGCCCGGCCGGGGGCGAAGGGTGCCTCCTCGGGGATGATGTCGGGGACCTTGAACCTGGGGATGCGGAGGTAGCTGGGGCCGGGGTGCTGATAGGCCCAGCGGAGGGCGGCCCGGGTCTGCGCGCGGTCCGTGGGGACGACGACGGTCAGGTCGGCGATGGCCCTCAGCCAGGACAGGTCCTCGACTGAATGGTGCGTGGGCCCAAGCTCGCCATACGCCATTCCCGGGCTCTGGCCGCACAGGACGACCTTGTGACCGCTGTAGGCGCAGTCCGCCTTGATCTGCTCCAGGGCCCGGCCGGTGAGGAAGGGGCCGGCGCCGGAGACGAACGGGATCAGACCCGCGTTGGCGAGGCCGGCGCCGACGCCCACCATGTTCTGCTCGGCGATGCCGACGTTCACGAGCCGGTCGGGGAACTCGGTACGGAACGCGGCCAGATTGCTGGAGCCGACCGAGTCGTTGCACACCGCCACCACCCGGGAGTCCTCACGGGCGAGAGCGGCGAGCTCTTCGGCGAAGGCCTGCCGGCAGTCGTAGGTCGGTGCGTCGGCGAGAGCCTGCGCAATGGTGCCGGTCAACGGGTCAACTCCTCAATGGCGGCCTGTACTTGCTGCTTGTCGGGCACCCTGTGGTGCCATTCGACGCGGTCCTCGATAAAGGACACGCCCTTGCCCTTGACCGTGCGGGCGACGACCGCGACGGGCCGCCCGCTCGTGGAGGGCGCGAAGGCGGCCAGTAGAGCGGCGTGGTCGTGTCCGTCCGCTTCCCGCACCTCCCAGCCGAAGGCCGCCCACTTGGCAGCCAGGGGATCGAGTTCCACAGTCTCCTCGGTGCGGGCGCCCTGCTGCAGCCGGTTACGGTCGACAACGGCGTAGAGGCGATCGAGCCGGTAGTGGCCCGCGGCCATGGCCGCCTCCCAGTTGCTGCCCTCTTGGATCTCGCCGTCACCGAGGACGACCACGGTCAGGCTGTCGTCGCCGCGCAGCCGTGCCCCCAGGGCACAGCCGACGGCTACGGGAAAGCCGTGGCCCAGCGGACCGGTGTTGGTCTCCACGCCGGGGACCTTGCGTCGGTTCGGGTGGCCGTTCAGAGCGGACTGCGGAGCCATGAAGGTCGCCAGTTCAGAGGCCGGGAAGTAGCCGCAGTGCGCGAGCGTGGAGTAGAGCGCGGCGGCACAGTGTCCCTTGCTGAGGATGAAACGGTCTCGGTCCGGCGCCGTGGGCTGCTCCGGGTCCACGTCGAGCACGGCGCCGAAGAGCGTCACCAGGATGTCCGTGACGGAGAGGTCACCACCGATGTGCCCCATCCGGGCCCGGTCGATCATGTCGACGATGCTCAGACGGACCTCGACGGACATGGTCCGCAGCCGCTGCAGGACCTGCTCCGGCTCCTCGGTGCGGATGGCCCGCCGCAGCTCGCGATATCCGGCTGCGGCGGTGGGGTCAGCGGTCAGCATTGTGAATATCCATTCAAGCGCTGATTTCTATGTGACAACGGATGATGAACGATGCAGTCCAGTGCCGTCAAGGCCGAACGACCGGCCCCGAGCCGCCCGCTTCCTCCGCTTTTTTTGCCTCGCGCAGCGTCAATGCAACACCCTTGACACATGCCGGTCACCGGAATTACGTTCCCGGCCATCCCGGAACAACGATGATTGAATATCTATTCAGGAGGTTGTTGTGAACGCTCCCCAGCCCCCGGCATCTCGCACCTTCACCGGCGGAATGTGGACCTTCGGTCGCATCATCGACCGCTACGCCACCGACGGCTACGGCCCCACCGTGCCCACCCTCCGCACGATCGAACTGGCCGGCGCATCGGGCGAGCTGGTCGGTCTCGACCTCAACTACCCCTTTGACGAGGGCGTCTCGATCGACGACGTGAAGAAGACGCTGGACGCGCAGGGGCTGAAGGCCGTCAATATCACCCCCGTCATCTATGACCGCGGTTTCCGCAGCGGCTCCTTCACCGCACCCGACGAGGCCACCCGGCGACGCGCTGTGGACCTCGCCCATGAATCGGTCGAGGTGGCTCGTCGGCTCGGCGCTCGCTACGTCAAGTTCTGGCCCGGCCAGGACGGCTACGACTACCCCTTCCAGGTCGACTACGCGACGCTGCGCCGGCGCGCGATCGAGGGCATCCGTGACGTTGCCCGCAACTTCCCCGATGTCACGTTCGCCATCGAGTACAAGCTGAAGGAGCCCCGCAACCGCCTGTTCTGGTCCACGGCCGCGGCCAGCCTCCTCGCCATCGAGCAGATGGGCGTGGACAACGTGGGCCTCGTCGTGGACTTCGGGCACTCCCTCTTCGCCAAGGAGAACCCCGCCGAAGCCCTCAGCCTCGCCCACTCCATGGGCCGTCTGGTGGACGTCGAGCTTGACGACAACTACCGCGAGTGGGACGACGACCTGACCGCCGGTGCACTTCATCTCGTGGAGACTCTGGAGTTCCTGCACGTGGTCAACGAGATCGGCTGGCAGGAACCGCTCAAGCTCGACCTCTTCCCCTATCGCGAGGACCCCCGCGAGGCCGTGCGCGAATCGGTCGCCACCCTCCGCGCCCTCGACGAGAAGGCGGCCCGCCTCCCCCTCGACGAACTGCGCGCCGCCCAGGCGGCACACGATGCCATGGCCGTCCAGCGCATCATCCGCCGGTCGCTGCTCGGCTGACCAGCCTGGCCCCCACGATCGTCCCGCTCGCCCCCACCCTCTCCTCGCTCCTTCATGAGCTCACCCATCGGCCAGATGCCTGATCGGAGATCACCGTGCTCCTGCCTCGTCCTCTCTCGCGCCGCGGCTTCCTCGGCGGCGCCGGCTCCGTCGCCCTCGCCACCGGCCTCGGCTCCCTCACCGCGTGCACCGGCACCGGCGGCAGCACCGGCGCCGCGTCCAGCGACAAGCTGTCGATGTTCAGCTATCTCGACAACAGCAACGCCAAGCTGATGGACAAGGCGTTGTCCGGCTTCAAGGCGAAGGACGGCATCACCGTCACGCACACCACGCTGCCGGGCAGCGGTGCGGCCCTCTACACGGACAAGCTTCGTACCCAGCTCCTCGGCTCCACACCGCCGGACGCCTTCATGATCTGGGGCGGGCAGATCGCCGCGCCTTTCGTGGAGTCCGGGCAGCTCACTCCGCTCGACGACTACTACACCAAGTACAAGTGGGCCGACGAGCTGAACCCGTCGACGCTCAAGGACATGACGTTCCAGGGCAAGAAGTACGGGGTCCCGGCACTCGTCGCCAATGTCGGCGCCTGGTACCGCACCGATTTGTTCAAGAAGGCTGGCGCTGACGTGCCCACCACCTACGCCGACCTGGAGAAGGCCTGTGCCAAGCTCAAGGCGAGCGGGGTCGTGCCGCTGGCCACCGCGGGCGTATTCGGCTGGGACGCGATGCGCTTGTTCGAGTACCTGCTGGAGACGACCGCGGGACCGGATCTGCACGACAAGCTGCTGCTCGGCGAGGTCAGTTGGAAGAACTCGGCGGTCTACGACGCCTTCGGTCTCTTCAAGAAGTGGGTCGACAAGAAGTGGGTTCCCGAGGGATTCCTCGGCATCAAGCCCGACGACGCCGACAACTATCTCGTCCAGGGCACGGGTGCCTTCCTCATCACCGGTCAGTGGGAGGAGGTCGTCCTCAACGCCTCCGGCAAGGACAAGTCGCTCTTTGACGTCTTCGTCCTGCCCACGGACCAGTCCAAGCTCCGCATGTCCGGCTGGACCGAGGGCTTCTTCATGGCCAACTCGTCGCCCAACAAGGACAATACCGCCAAGCTCTACGACTATCTTCTGACGCCCGGCGCACAGGAGATCTTCGCCAGCACCCGTACGCCGGTCAAGGGCATCACCCCTGACGCGAAGACGTACCCGCTCAACACCAAATGGCTCGAATTCGGCAAGAAGTACGAGCACTACACCATCCAGGACCAGGCATTCCCCAAGGACGTCGCCGACTCCTACTTCCAGATCCAGAGCAGCATCGCGCAGGGGAAGGTCTCCGCCCGTGAGGCAGGCGCTCAGATGCAGGCCGCCGTGGCCCAGTGGAAGAAGGGCGGCAGCTGATGGCGGGCGCCACAGCGACGGCAGCGGTTGGCAAAACCCGCTCGCCTCGACGCCGCCGCACCGGCGGGCTGAGCGCCTGGGCATACGCGGCGCCCGCCCTGCTGGTCTACATCGCGTTCCTGATCTATCCGGCGCTCGATTCGGTCGGCCTGAGCTTCACCGACTGGAACGGCATCAAACCCTCGTACAACTGGGTCGGCCTCGACAACTACAAGAAGCTCGCCGACGACCCGGTGATCGGCACCGCGATCCGCAACAACCTGCTGTGGACCGTCGTCACCATCATCGCACCCATGCTGATCGGCCTGGCCCTCGCGCTGGCGTTGAACAGTCAGATGCTCAGGGGCCGCGCCTTCCTGCGTACCATCTTCTACGCGCCCGCCGTCATCCCCCTGGTCTCCGTCGCCACCATCTGGGGCTGGCTCTACAACCCGAGCCAAGGGGCAGTCAACGCCGGCCTCGACGCGGTCGGACTGCACTCGCTCACCCACAGCTGGCTCGGTGACGACTCCACCGCCCTGTGGGCCGCGATGGTCCCGGCGATCTGGGTGCGGGCAGGGTTTCCGATGCTCCTGTACCTGGCCGCACTCCAGGGCATTCCCAAGGAGCTGTACGAATCGGCGAGGGTCGACGGAGCCGGCGCCTGGCAGCGCTTCCGATTCGTCACCCTGCCCGCTCTGCGGCCGACGAACTACATCGTCCTCGCCCTGTCACTGATCGAATCGTTCAAGGTGTTCGACCTCATCTACGCCCTCACCTATGGCGGACCCGGACGCTCCACCCAGGTCCTGGGCACGTGGATGTACTTCAACGTCTTCCAGTACTACCGGGCCGGTTACGGCGCTGCGATCGCTGTGGTCATCACCCTGGTCGCCGTGTTCGTCGGCATTCCCTACGTGCTCTCCCAGACCAAGGACTAACGATGGCCAGCCTCACCGCCTCCAGCTCCGCCCACACAACGAAAGAGCAGCTGAGGTCTGCTGTGCGGAAGAAGCAGGGGCGCCGTGGCACCCGCCGCGGGCTCGTGTTCACCGCGGTCATGGCCATCGTCGCCCTCTTCTGGTTCGGTCCTCTGATCATTCTGCTGATGACCTCGCTCCGTACCGCGGCGGACTTCTCCGGCCATGGCACGCTCGCCCTCCCGCGGGATTGGACCCTGTCCAACTTCGGCGATGCCTGGCACATCGGCAACTTCTCCACCACGTACCGCAACAGCCTGCTGATCACCATGGTGAAAGTGCCGCTTGGCGTGCTCTTGTCGGCGCTCCTCGCCTACGCGCTGGCCAAGCTGGAGCTCCGGCTCCGCAGGGCGGTCATGTTCTTCGTCTTCCTCGGCCTGACCGTACCGATCTACATCGCGATCGTGCCGCTGTTCACCATGCTGCGCGACGCCGGTCTGACAGACAGCCTCTGGGGCCTGCTGCCTCCCTATCTGGCCTTCGGCATCCCCTTCACCACCCTCGTGCTCCAACAGTTCTTCCGCCGCATCCCGGACGAGATCATCGAAGCCGCACGCATGGACGGTGCAAGCAATTTCCGGATCTTCTGGCAGTTCGTCCTGCCGCTCTCGCTACCCGCACTGGTGACCGTGATCGTCCTCGACGCGGTGGCCACCTGGAACGAACTACTGATGGCACTGATCATCCTCAATTCTCCGGAGAAGTCGACCATTCCGCTCGGCATGCTCGGCTTCAGCGGCACTTTCACCACCAACTACACCGGTCTCAGCGCCGGCATCCTGATCGCCGTCGTCCCGATCCTGATCCTTTACGCGCTGTTGCAGCGCTGGATCGTCGGCGGACTCACCGCGGGTTCAGTCAAGGGCTGATCCGACGGCGGTGTCCCGCGCGACCTTCACGTTCTCGTGGCCGGGGCCCGGCTGCGCCTGCCGCCCGTCTGTAACGGTCACAGCGCCTGGCGACTGCGGTGCACGTGCCCGTGCCTCACAGGCCCCGGCCTCGGAACGCCAGCAGCCGGACCACTGCGCCCGCATCCGCACCTCGCGGTACTCCGGCTGACGGGCCCGCCCGGAGCCGGAGTTGCGCCCGACGCTCAGAGGGTGCTGCGGCCGTACAGCAGCCCCCACGCTTTCAGGCGGGCTCCGCACTCGGCGCGCACCGACGCCACCAAGAAGGTCTCACCGCGGCAGGTACCGCCGCACCAGAGCCCTTCGTCCTGGTCGTCGACCCTGCCGTGACCGACCCCACTCGGGCCCGGGACGGAAAGCGGCCGGTGTGGGCCTACGCCCACGTACTGAACGGGAGCTCCCAGAACCTTGTGTCCATGGTGCAGGCACGTATCGAAGAGTACGCGGCCGGCTCCACAGAAACCGTCGTCGCCAGCCGCGGTATCGGCGCCCGCGACTACGAGGCCTACAACCTCAACTACGTCGGCGGGGACATCAACGGCGGTGCTGTGACCCTGAAACAGAGCGTGCTCCGACCAGTCCCCCGGGTGAATCCCTACCGCCGCTTCGCGGCGTGTACCTGTGTGTTAAACAGTTGCCTGTAGATCCTCTCCAGCGGCAAGCCCCGCTTGCCGCGATCTCGAATGACGTTCAGTACTGTTCCAGCACTGTGCATTACGCATACCTCCGAATCAGGTGCCGTCCGGGTGGCGGACGGCGTGGCAAGCCTTGGCGCTGGAGGCTACACCGGCCTGGGTGTCTGCGCCGGTGGTCTGTTCGGTGGCAACCTGGGTGATGTCGTCGAGTGCGCCGAGCAGGTTGGTGACGTCTCCCCACTTGGACCGCTTCTCGTCCGCGTCCGGGGTGGCGCGACCGTGCCGCCCGCGGGCCAGATGCGGAACCGGCGAGGCCCCCAGCGCACGGTGTTGTGGGTCAGACACCGCGTCGCGCTGGGGGCCTCATCATGTCACTCCGCCCGAGCAGCCGAT
>NZ_JAKQYH010000009.1:0-40310 GCF_022343545.1 Streptomyces arenae | reverse complement strand
GAGGTCACCGTGGGGTGGGCTCGTCCCACCAACACCAACGAATGATCAAGGCGCGGTGTTGACGCGGCGCTGGACGGCACCGATCTATCTCAAGCGTTCGAGCCTTGCTGTGGCGGTGGCCGGCGAGTGCCAAGACGTGCTCCGTCTGTCCGAAGGCCTCGTGGGCCAAGCCGACCGTATGCATCCACCCGGCGTCCCGTTTGGCCACCGCCACTCGAACGTCCCTGCCGGACTCCTCGTCCTGCTGGACCGCTCTTAACTACGGATTAGGAGTGGGTGGACGTCACCAACACCTCGCGGCGGCCGGTGAACCTGGACGGCACCGCACACCTCGCGTCGATGATCCACGGCATGGTGGCCGCGGGCCGCTGGCAGGACCGGCGCGGCGCCAACCTGCTGGACGGCGGCTGCCCGTACTACGGCACCTACGAGACCGCCGACGGCGGCCACATGGCGGTCGGCGCCCTGGAGCCGCAGTTCTACGCGGAGTTCCTCGACCGGCTCGGGGGCGTCGCCGACCTGGCCGACGCCCGCAAGGACTGGACCCGCTGGGGTGAACTGCGCGAGCGGGTCGCCGCCCGCTTCAAGGAGCGCTCGCGGGCCGAGTGGACGGCCGTCTTCGAGGGCTCCGACGCCTGCGTGGCCCCCGTGCTGTCCCTGGCCGAGGCCCCGCACCACCCCCATCTGGCCGCCCGCGGCACCTTCACCGACCACGCCGGCATCACCCAGCCGGCCCCCGCCCCCCGCTTCTCCGCGACCCCCACGAGCGTCCGGACCGCCCCCGCACACCCGGGCGCCGACACCCCCGAGGTGGCCCACGACTGGGCAGTACCGACCCTGCTGGACGCCCGTGTGCCGGACGGCCATGTGTCGGGCGGCCATGTGGCCGACGCCCATGTGCCGGACGCCCATGTGCCGGACGCCCATGTGGCGGACGACAGGCCTGACGCCCATGTGCCTAGCGCCCATGTGCCCGACGCCCATGTGCCCGACGCCCATGTGCCCGACGCCTCTGGACCCCACGCCCCCGGCCCCGTCGGCCATGACCACGACCACGACAAGGACATCGCCTGATGGAGCTCTCCACCTTCCTCGACTACGCGGGTGATCCGCGCGGTGCCGCGGACCGGGCCGCCGCGCTGGAGTCGGCGGGTCTCGACGCGGTCTGGGTCGCGGAGGCGTACGGCTTCGACTCGCCCACCATCATGGGCTACCTGGCCGCCCGCACCGAACGGATGAAGATCGGCTCCGCGATCCTCAACGTCTACTCCCGTACCCCCGCCCTCATCGCCCAGACGGCCGCGGGCCTCGACGCGATCTCCGGCGGCCGGGCGATCATCGGCCTCGGCGCCTCCGGCCCGCAGGTGATCGAGGGCTGGCACGGGAAGGCCTACGACAGGCCGCTCGGCCGCACCCGCGAGACCATCGAGCTCACCCGGCGCATCCTGCGCCGCGAGGTCATCGACCACCACGGCATCACCGACATGCCCCGTCCGGGCGGCCTCGGCAAGCCCCTGAAGATCCTCACCAGGCCGGTCCGTCCCGAGGTCCCGCTCTACGTCGCCTCCCTCGGACCCGCCAACGTCCGGATGACCGCCGAGATCGCCGACGGCTGGCTGCCCACCCTGTTCATCCCCGAGAAGGCCAAGGACGTCTGGGGAACCGCGCTGGCGGAGGGCGCCGCCCGGCGCGACCCGGCCCTCGGCGAGCTGAAGACCGTCGCCGGCGGACTGCTGGCCATCGGCGAGGACGCGGCCGCCGCACGCGACCTCGCCCGCCCCCGGATCGCCCTGTACGTGGGCGGCATGGGGGCGCGCGGCAGGAACTTCTACAACGACCTCGCCGTCGCCTACGGCTACGAGAAGGAGGCCCGGCTCATCCAGGAGCTGTACCTCGACGGCCGGCACCGGGACGCCGCGGCGGCCGTACCGGACGAGTTCTGCGAGCTCATATCCCTGTGCGGCCCCGAGGGCTACGTCCGCGAGCGCGTCGAGGCCTTCCGCGAGGCCGGCGTCACCATGCTGGACGTCACCCCCGTGGGCCCGGACCCGGCCCGCCTGGTCGAGACCGTCAAGAACTGGCTCTGACCCCCTCCCGCTCTCGAAAAACCCTCGTTGAAAGGCTTGTCAGTGAGCACCGAAGCGTACGTGTACGACGCGATCCGCACCCCGCGCGGCCGCGGCAAGGCGAACGGCGCCCTGCACGGCACCAAGCCCATCGACCTGGTCGTCGGTCTCATCCACGAGATCCGCGACCGCTTCCCGGGCCTCGACCCGGCCGCGATCGACGACATCGTGCTCGGCGTCGTCGGCCCGGTCGGCGACCAGGGCTCCGACATCGCGCGGATCGCCGCGATCGCCGCCGGACTGCCCGACACGGTGGCCGGCGTCCAGGAGAACCGCTTCTGTGCGTCCGGCCTGGAGGCCGTCAACATGGCTGCGGCCAAGGTCCGTTCGGGCTTCGAGGACCTGGTCCTCGCCGGCGGCGTCGAGTCCATGTCCCGGGTGCCGATGGCCTCGGACGGCGGTGCCTGGTTCAACGACCCGATGACCAACCTGGCCGTCAACTTCGTGCCGCAGGGCATCGGCGCCGACCTGATCGCCACCATCGAGGGCTTCACGCGGCGGGACGTCGACGAGTACGCGGCGCTCTCCCAGGAGCGCGCGGCGACGGCCTGGAAGGAGGGCCGCTTCGACCGCTCCGTGGTGCCCGTGAAGGACCGCGCGGGCCTCACCGTCCTCGACCACGACGAGCACCTGCGGCCCGGCACCACCGCCGACTCCCTCGCCAAGCTCAAGCCCTCCTTCGCCGACATCGGCGAACTCGGCGGCTTCGACGCGGTCGCCCTGCAGAAGTACCACTGGGTCGAGAAGATCGACCACGTCCACCACGCGGGCAACTCCTCCGGCATCGTCGACGGCGCCTCCCTGGTCGCCATCGGCTCGAAGGAGATCGGCGAGCGCTACGGCCTCACCCCGCGCGCGCGGATCGTCTCGGCGGCCGTCTCCGGCTCCGAACCGACCATCATGCTCACCGGTCCCGCCCCCGCCACCCGCAAGGCCCTCGCCAAGGCCGGCCTCACCGTCGACGACATCGACCTGGTCGAGATCAACGAGGCGTTCGCGGCGGTCGTGCTGCGCTTCGTGAAGGACATGGGCCTGTCCCTGGACAAGGTCAACGTCAACGGCGGGGCCATCGCGCTCGGCCACCCGCTCGGCGCCACCGGCGCGATGATCCTCGGCTCGCTCGTCGACGAACTGGAGCGCCAGGACAAGCGCTACGGCCTCGCCACGCTGTGCGTGGGCGGCGGCATGGGCATCGCGACCATCGTCGAGCGCGTCTGACATCCCCGCGGAACCAAGAGACCTCACGGAGACACGAGCCATGACCGAGAGCACCACCATCCGCTGGGAACAGGACGACACCGGCGTCGTCACCCTCGTCCTGGACGACCCCGCCCAGTCCGCGAACACCATGAACGCGGCCTTCGTCGAGTCGATCGCCGCGATCGCCGACCGTCTGGAGGCCGAGCAGGACTCGGTCCGGGGCGTCATCTTCACCTCCGCCAAGAAGACCTTCTTCGCCGGCGGCGACCTGCGCGACCTGATCCGGGTCACCCCCGAGACCGCCCAGGACCTCTTCGACGGCGGCCTCGCGGTCAAGCGCAACCTGCGTCGCATCGAGACCCTGGGCAAGCCGGTCGTCGCCGCCATCAACGGCGCGGCCCTCGGCGGCGGTTACGAACTCGCCCTCGCCTGCCACCACCGGGTCGCCCTCGACACGCCCGGCACGAAGATCGGCTGCCCCGAGGTCACCCTCGGCCTGCTCCCGGGCGGCGGCGGGATCGTCCGCACGGTACGCCTGCTCGGCATCGCCGACGCCCTCCTGAAGGTCCTCCTCCAGGGCACCCAGTACAACGCCCGCCGGGCCCAGGAGAACGGCCTGGTCCACGAGGTCGCCGACAGCCCCGAGGACCTCCTCGCCAAGGCCCGCGCCTTCATCGACGCCAACCCCGAGTCCCAGCAGCCCTGGGACAAGCCGGGCTACCGCATCCCCGGGGGCACGCCCGCCAACCCGAAGTTCGCCGCCAACCTGCCCGCCTTCCCGGCCAGCCTGCGCAAGCAGACCAACAACGCCCCCTACCCGGCGCCGCGCCGCATCCTGGCCGCCGCCGTCGAGGGCAGCCAGGTCGACTTCGAGACCGCCCAGGTCATCGAGGCCCGCTACTTCGTCGAGCTGGCCGCCGGGCAGATCTCGAAGAACATGATCCAGGCGTTCTTCTTCGACCTCCAGGCCGTCAACTCCGGCGCCAACCGTCCCCAGGGCATCGAGCCGCGCAAGGTCAGCAAGGTCGCCGTCCTCGGCGCGGGCATGATGGGCGCCGGCATCGCCTACTCGTGCGCCCGCGCGGGCATCGACGTCGTCCTCAAGGACGTCTCGGCCGAGGCGGCCCTCAAGGGCAAGGGCTACTCCGAGAAGCTGTGCGCCAAGGCCGTCGCCAAGGGCCGTACCAGCCAGGAGAAGGCGGACGCGCTGCTCGCCCGCATCACCCCGACCGCGGACCCGCAGGACCTCGCGGGCTGTGACGCCGTCATCGAGGCCGTCTTCGAGGACACCGCGCTCAAGCACAAGGTGTTCCAGGAGATCGAGTCCGTCGTCGCCCCCGACGCGCTGCTCTGCTCCAACACCTCCACCCTGCCCATCACCGCCCTCGCCGAGGGCGTCGAGCGGCAGACCGACTTCATCGGCCTGCACTTCTTCTCGCCCGTCGACAAGATGCCGCTCGTCGAGATCATCAAGGGCGAGCGCACCGGCGACGAGGCCCTCGCGCGCGCCTTCGACCTGGTCCGGCAGATCAACAAGACGCCGATCGTCGTCAACGACTCCCGCGGCTTCTTCACCTCCCGGGTGATCGGCCACTTCATCAACGAGGGCGTCGCCATGGTCGGCGAGGGCATCGAGCCCGCCTCCGTCGAGCAGGCGGCGGCCCAGGCCGGCTACCCGGCCAAGGTGCTCTCCCTGATGGACGAGCTGACGCTCACCCTGCCCCAGAAGATCCGCCGCGAGTCGAAGCTGGCCGTCGAGGAGGCGGGCGGCACCTGGCAGGCGCATCCGGCGGAGGCGGTCATCGACCGCATGGTCGACGAGTTCGGCCGCCCCGGCCGCAGCGGGGGAGCGGGTTTCTACGACTACGCCGAGGACGGCAGCCGCGGCGCCCTGTGGCCCGGCCTGCGCGAGCACTTCGGGGGTTCCGGGGGTCGCCCCCCGGGCAAGCACGGCACCCGGCCCGGCCGGGAGATCCCGTTCCGGGACATGCAGGAGCGGATGCTCTTCGCCGAGGCCCTGGACACCGTCCGGCTCCTGGAGGAGGGCGTGCTGACCTCGGTCGCCGACGCCAACATCGGCTCGATCTTCGGCATCGGCTTCCCGGGCTGGACCGGTGGTGTCCTCCAGTACGTCAACGGTTACGAGGGAGGGCTCCCGGGCTTCGTGGCCCGCGCGCGTGAACTCGCCGAGACCTACGGTGAGCGCTTCACCCCGCCCGCGCTGCTGGTCGACAAGGCGGCGAAGGGGGAGACCTTCACCGACGGGCGCTGACGGCCGGGTCCGCACCGGGCTCGCCGCCCTCCTCAGGCGCGGCGAGCCACTGGTGCACCTCCGCACTGAGCGAGCGCTGGAACGCCGTCAGTAGTGCCTGGACCACCAGCGGCTGCATGTGGGCGGACAGGGACCTCACGTCCTCCTCGGCGCGCTCCGCCACCTCGGCCCGGAACAGCTGGGACAGCTCGTGCGCGGCCGCCCGCGCGTGCTCGGTCAGCACCGTGCGCGCGGCCAGGATCGCCTTCTCGGACAGCGGCACGTCGAGGAGCTGCACGGCCAGCCGGAACAGGCCGGGGTCGATGCGGTAGGCGTCGCCGTCGGGCCGTACGACGTCCATCGCGACGAGCCGTTCGACGTCCGGCGCGTCCAGCGGGCGCCCGGCCCGGCGCCGCAGCTCCCCGGCGGTGACCGTCTCCTCGGTGTCCGGGGCCCAGGAGGCGACCGCGGCCCGGTGGATGGCCAGGTCGTGATCGCTCAGGCCGGCCGGCAGCCGCCGCAGATAGCGCTCGATCGCGGCCAGCGTCATGCCCTGGAGCTGAAGCTCCTCGATCAGCGCCAGCCGGGCCAGGTGCTCCCGCCCGTAGTGCCCGACCCGCCGCGGACCGATCACCGGCGGCGGGAGCAGCCCCTTCGTGCCGTAGAACCGGACCGTGCGGACCGTGGTGCCGGCCCGCGCGGCCAGCTCGTCGATCGTGAGCGCGGGCTCCCCGGACTCGCTGTCCGTGTCGGTCGTCATGTGCAGCAGTATCGCTGTCACACCGGCACTGTGACACGCGGGTCTCGCGTACGCGTGTTCGATCGCACGTCACTCACCCGTCATGATCGAGACCTTGTGAGAAGTTCCGCTCTGTGATCCACGTCATCGCATGTGCCGTGAGGGCCGGGGGAAGGTTGCGCCTTGGTCTGTGCAAACAACCGAGCGCGCCGACCGAGTACGTCCGGACATCCGAGCGCGATCCGCTCGGGCGCACCAGAGAGTGGAACCACCTGTGAGCAAGGACGCCGCCGACACGGCACAGGCCGTCGCCACCCGGACCGACCCGGCCCGGACGCCCGCGGACGCGGGCGACGCCGGCTACAGCAAGGACCTCAAGCACCGCCACGTCAACATGATCGCCATCGGCGGCGCGATCGGCACCGGTCTCTTCCTGGGCGCCGGCGGACGCCTCCACAACGCCGGACCGGCACTCGCCCTCGCCTACCTGGTCTGCGGAATCTTCGCCTTCTTCGTGGTCCGCGCCCTCGGCGAGCTGGTCCTGTACCGCCCGTCCTCCGGCTCCTTCGTGTCGTACGCGCGCGAGTTCCTCGGTGAGAAGGGCGCGTACGTCGCCGGCTGGATGTACTTCCTCAACTGGTCCACGACCGGTATCGCCGACATCACCGCGATCGCGCTCTACACGCACTACTGGAGCATGTTCACGAGCATCCCGCAGTGGACGCTCGCGCTCGTCGCCCTGGCCGTGGTGCTGGCGGTGAACCTCATCTCGGTGAAGATCTTCGGCGAGATGGAGTTCTGGTTCGCAATCATCAAGGTCGCCACCCTGGTCGGCTTCATGCTGATCGGCATCTACCTGCTGGCCACCCAGCACAGGGTCGACGGCACGACCCCGGGCCTGAGCGTCATCACCGACCACGGCGGGGTGTTCCCGCACGGGCTGATGCCGGTCGTCCTCGTCATGCAGGGCGTGATCTTCGCGTACGCGGCCCTGGAACTGGTCGGCGTCGCGGCCGGCGAGACCGCGGAGCCGGAGAAGGTCGTCCCGCGCGCGGTGAACTCCATCATGTGGCGCGTCGGCCTCTTCTACGTCGGTTCGGTCGTCCTGCTGGCCCTGCTGCTGCCCGGCTCGGTCTACTCGGCCGACGAGAGCCCCTTCGTCACGGTCCTCTCCAAGATCGGTGTCTCCGGTGCGGGCGACGTGATGAACCTGGTGGTCCTCACCGCCGCGATGTCCTCCCTCAACTCCGGCCTGTACTCCACGGGCCGCATCCTGCGTTCGATGGCGGCGGCCGGCTCCGCCCCTAAGTTCACGGCACGCATGAACCGCAGCCAGGTCCCCTACGGCGGCATCCTGCTGACCTGCGCGGTCTGTGTGCTCGGGGTCGGGCTGAACTACCTGATGCCCAGCCAGGCCTTCGAGATCGTGCTGAACGTGGCCTCCCTCGGCATCATCAGCACCTGGGTGATCATCATGCTCTGCCACCTGATCTTCGTCCGCAGGGCGAAGGCGGGCCTGGTCGAGCGCCCGTCGTTCCGCCTCCGCTTCAGCCCGGGCACCGAGCTGGCCACGGTCGCCTTCCTGCTGGTCTGCCTCGGCATGATGTGGAACGACCCGGCGGTCGGCCGCAAGACCCTCCTGCTCATCCCGGTGATCGCCGCACTCCTGGTGGCAGGCTGGTTCGGCGTCCGCCGCAGGGTCGCCCAGCAGTCCCACCGGGGCTAGCACCCCATACATCCGGGGACGCCCCTGAAGGGGCGCCCGGGGGGCGCCCCTTCAGGGGCGCGAGGAACTGCGCGACCAGCCACACACGGCCCGCAGCCCCCCGCGTACCGAACCCGGCACCCCCTCAGTGCACGTCGTTCGTAGCCTCGATCCGCTTCCAGGACTTCGGCTGCGCAACAGCCCCCACGGCCCTCGCCGCAGGCACCGCCGGCTTCGTCGGCTCGAACAGCCACGCGTCGAACAGCGCGCCCAGCGACTTCCCCGACACCTTCTCCGCGTACGCCTCGAAGTCCCCCACGGAGGCGTTCCCGTACGCGTGCTCCTTCGGCCACCCCTTCAGGATCGCGAAGAACGCGTCGTCACCGACCGCGTTCCGCAGCGCCTGCACGGCCAGCGCCCCCCGGTCGTACACGGCGATGTCGAACTGGTCGTCCGGACCGGGATCCCCCGGCTTGACCGTCCAGAACGCGTCGTCGGCCGGATGCGACGCGTACACGTAGTCGGCGAGCTCCTGCGTCGTGCCCTCGCCCTCGTGCTCCGACCACAGCCACTGCGCGTACCGCGCGAAACCCTCGTTGAGCCAGATGTCCTTCCAGCCCTTGAGAGAGACGTCGTCCCCGTACCACTGGTGGGCCAGTTCGTGCACGACCACCGACGTGTTGGAGCCGTTCGCGAACTGCTTGGGGCTGTAGTACACGCGGGTCTGCGTCTCCAGCGCGTACCCGGTGGTGGTGTTCGGCACGTACCCGCCGGCCGAGGCGAACGGATACGGCCCGAAATAGCCGGACAGCCAGTCCACCAGCTCCCCGGTGCGTTCCACGCTCGCCCGCGCCGCCCCGTCGTTGTCGCCGAGGTCCTTGCTGTAGGCGTTGACGACCGGCACCCCGCCCTCGGAGGTGCTGGTGGTGATGTCGAACTTCCCGACCGCCAGTGTGGTCAGGTAGGTCGCCTGCGGCTTGTTCTGCCGCCAGTTGTAGCGGGTCCAGCCCAGCTTCGAACTGGTCGACTGGAGCAGGCCGTTGGAGATGACCTGGGTGCCGTCGGGCACGGCCACCGACACGTCGTAGGTCGCCTTGTCCAGCGGGTGGTCGTTGCTCGGGTACCACCACCAGGCCGCCTCGGGCTCGTCCGCCGCGACGGCGCCGTCCGGGGTGCGGTGCCAGGTGTTGAAGCCGTACGCGCTCTTCGTCGACGGGACCCCGCTGTAGCGGACGACCACGGTGACCGGCGTGCCCTTCGCCAGCGGTGACTTCGGCGTGATCACCAGCTCGTGCTGACCGGAGGTGGTGAAGGCGGCCTGTGCCCCGTTGACCCGTACCTCGCTGACGTCCAGCAGGAAGTCCAGGTCGAAGCTGGACAGGTCCTGCGTGGTCCGCGCCAGGATCGTGGCCGTTCCGGCCAGTTCGTCGGTGGCGGGCTGGTACTGCAGGCGCAGGTCGTAGTGGGAGACGTCGTAGCCGCCGTTGCCGTAGTACGGGTAGTAGGGGTCGCCGATGCCCGGCGCGCCGGCGGTGTAGCTCGCGGCCGATGCCGGGATCGCCAGCAGCAGGGAGGCCGCCGCGAGGACGCCCGGCGCGAGGATTCTGCGGTGCAAGTGAACTCCAGGTCGGTAGGGGGCCGGGGCGTACCCGCCGCAACCGGCCGGGACGCCACGTCGATGGAGCATGCATCTGGTGAACGGAACACGAGTCTGTCCGGAGCCTATTCAGTCCCTGAGTCCCCTGGCCTGTCCATGGCACCTGCTGTCACACGATCGCCATTCGGCCGTAATCCGATCCGACGGTGCCTCATGCGCCCCCTTCTGCACGGGAGTTGACCGAGGTAGCGTCCGCCGCATGCCGATTCGTACGCGCTTCACGATCTGGAGACCGTTCGCCGTGGCGGCCGTCGCATCCCTGATCGCCGCCTTCCTCACCCCGGCCGCGGCGCAGGCCGCCGGTACCCCCCGGGAGAGCCGGCCCGTCTACTCGTACGCCGACGCCATCCGCGAGGCGGTCTGGGTGGACACCGGACTCGACTCCGACGGCGACGGGAAGACCGACCGCGTCGCCGCCGACATCGTCCGCCCCGCCGAACCCGCCGCCCAGGGCCGCAAGGTACCGGTCATCATGGACGCCAGCCCCTACTACTCCTGCTGCGGCCGCGGCAACGAGAGCCAGCTCAAGACGTACGACGCCCAGGGGAACGTCGTCCAGATGCCGCTGTTCTACGACAACTACTTCGTGCCCCGCGGTTACGCCTTCGTCGGCGTCGACCTCGCGGGCACCAACCGCTCGGACGGCTGCGTCGACGTCGGCGGCCGCTCGGACATCCAGTCCGCCAAGGCCGTCGTCGACTGGCTGAACGGCCGGGCCAAGGCGTACCGCAGCCGTACCGGGACCACCACGGTCAAGGCGACCTGGACCAACGGCAGAACCGGCATGATCGGCAAGAGCTGGGACGGCACCATCGCCAACGGTGTCGCCGCGACCGGCGTGAAAGGCCTGAAGACGATCGTCCCGATCAGCGCCATCTCCTCCTGGTACGACTACTACTTCGCCCAGGGCGCCCCGCTGTACGACTCGGGCCCCGACTGGCTGGCCGACGCGGTGGAGAGCGACGCGGCCCACGCCGGGTGCGCCGCCGTCCAGCGGAAACTGGTCGACGAGGCCCCGCGCAGCGGCGACTGGACCGGCCTGTGGACCGAGCGCGACTACGTCAAGGACGCGGCCAGGGTGAAGGCCAGCGTGTTCCTCGTGCACGGCATGCAGGACCTCAACGTCCGCACCAAGCACTTCGGCCAGTGGTGGGACGCGCTCGCCAAGAACGGGGTCGAGCGCAAGATCTGGCTCTCCGAGACCGGTCACGTCGACCCCTTCGACTACCGGCGCGGCGCCTGGGTCGACACCCTGCACCGCTGGTTCGACCACGAACTCCTCGGCTACGACAACGGGATCGACCGCGAGCCGATGGCCGACGTCGAACGCCACCCCGACCAGTGGGTCACCTCCGCCGTCTGGCCGCCGAGCGGTACGCGGACCACCACCCTGCGCCCGGCCGCCGGCACCCAGGCGGGCGTCGGCACCCTCGGCCTGCGCGCGAACGGCGGCACCGAGACCTTCACCGACGACCCGCAGCACAGCGAGACCGACTGGGCGGCCCGGATCGCCACCCCGACCCCGGACAAGGCCGGTTTCCTCACCGCGCCGCTCACCCACGACCTGCGGGTGTCCGGCTCGTCCAAGGTCACGGTCACCGCCACCCCGACCACGTCGACGGCCCACCTGACCGCCGTCCTCGTCGACCTGGGCCCGGACACCGTCCGGGACTACTCCGACGCGGCCGAGGGCATCACCACCCTCACCGACCGGACCTGCTGGGGCGAGAGCACGGCCGGTGACAGCGCCTGCTTCCTGAGGACCGCCGCCAAGACCAAGGCCGTCGACTACACCGTCTTCAGCCGCGGCTGGGCCGACCTCGGCACCTACGCCGACCCCGGCAAGGGCGTGCCGCTCACCCCGGGCAAGGCGTACACGATCACCGTCGACCTGGCGGCCACCGACCACGTCGTGCCCAAGGGGCACCGGCTGGCGCTGATCGTCGCGGGCACGGACAAGGACCTCATCGATCCGCCGTCCACGACCCCGACGCTCACCCTGGACCTGTCCCGCACCTCGGCCGGGGTCCCGCTGGTCGGCGGCCGGGCCGCGTTCATGGCCGCGACCACGGCCCGCTGGACCGCCCCGGCGAAGCACCCCCTGGCCGGCCTCCGCGCCCCGCACCCCGCCCCCCACGTCCCCGCGAACTGACCCCGGGGGCCTCGGACGGCTCCCGGGGTCTCGGACGGCTCCCGGGGTCTTGGACGGCTCCCGGGGTCTTGGACGACTCTCGGGGTTTCGGATGACCTCCGGGGGCCTCGGACGGCTCCTGGGGCCTCGGGTGACTCCCGAGGCCCTGTATGACCTACGGGGACCCGGATGACCTCCGGGGTCCCGGCGGCGCAGGTTTCTAGGCGGCCGGTCCGGCGTCCACCAGGCCGGCCGCCTCTCGTGCGCACCCCCAGGCCACCGTGATCCCGGCGCCGCCGTGGCCGTAGTTGTGGACCACCACCCCGCCGTCCGGGCGGAGTTCACGCGCCAGCCGGACCGCGCTCCGGTACGGCCGCAGCCCCACCCGGTGCGCCAGGACCCGCGCCCCGGCGATCTCCGGCCGCACCGCGGCACACCGCGCCACGATCGCGGCCGCGACGGCCGGATCCGGCTCCGGGGACCAGGCGTCCTCCTCCGCCGTACCCCCGAGCAGCAATCCGCCCGGCTGCGGGAAGAAGTACGCGGACGCGCCGCCCTCGGCCTCGTCGACGGACGTGTACCAGGTCGTGATCCCCGGGTTCTCCACCACGACCAGCTGCCCGCGCACCGGACGCACGGCCGGATCCGGTACCAGCGAACGAGCGCCCAGCCCGGTGCAGTTGACCACGACCGGCGCGGGCACCTCGGCGAGCCCGGCCACCTCCCGCTCCTCGACCGTCCCGCCCGCCCGCTCCAACCGCTCCCGCAGCCAGGCCAGATGGACCGGCATGTCGATCAACGGGAGCCGGGCCGCGACACCTTCGTCCGTGTCGGTGAGCCCCGGCACCCGGGCCGCCCAGGGGCCCAGCCCGTCCAGCCGCAGTCCGTGGTGTACGCCCTCGACCAGGCGTACGCCCGTCTCCTCGGGCCGCGCCGCCAGCTCCTCGTACACGACGAGGGACGCGAGGGCCCATTCGCCGACCAGCGCCTCCGGTTCGATGCGGTACGGCCACCACAGCGCACCGGCGACCGCCGAGGTCGTACGCCCGCCGGTCTCCCGCGCCCACACCCGCACCCGGCGGCCGCTCTCGGCCAGCACCACCGCCGTGGTCAGCCCGGCCACCCCGGCACCGACCACGACGACCTCGTCACTCAGCTCGTTCGCCACGCCGTGACGTTAGCGGAATATGTCATGCCGCGCTCAGAACGTCCCGCTCTGGGGATACTCACAGCATGTCTGCCGCATACGCGACCTTCGGCCTGGCCCCGGCGATGCGCGCCGGCGGTGTCCGTGCCGACGGCGGCTACCAGCACCACCGGGACTTCGTGGACTTCGTCGTCGACGGCCGCCCCCTGCTGTTCCAGCTCTCCGACCTGGACGCCGTCTCCCCGCTCGCCTCCGACGTCCCGCCCGCGATCTTCACCGCCCAGGTCCGCGGCCTCCTGCTGGAGGCCGCCCCGCCGCTGCCCGGCGGCCGGTACGTCATCTACGGCTGCCCCGAGTGCGAGGACCTGGCCTGCGGCGCGGTCACCGCGCTCATCGAGCGGGACGGCGACGACTACATCTGGCAGGACTTCGCCTGGCAGACCGACCCGCACGCCGACCTGGAACTCAACGGCTACCACGGCATCGGCCCGTTCCGCTTCCACGGCCCCGGCTACCGGGAGGCCCTCGGTGCCCTCCTCGCGGACCCCGGCCCGCCGCCCGGCCGCCGCGTCCTGCTGATCGGCGCCCGCGTCGCCCTCCTCGCCAGGCTGGCCGCCGCCCTGCGCGCCATCGGCATCGGCGCCGACATCACCGGCGACACCGACGGCGTCCCCGCCGAGGAGCTGCGCGGCTACGGCGCCGTGTTCTTCGGCCCGACCGCCGGGGAGCCCGAACGGGCCGCCGTACGCGCGGCGTTCGACCGGGCGGGCGTACCGGTGGCGTACGTCGACGGCCTCGCCCCGATCGTCCCGCTCCTCGTCGCCCAGACCGAGCACGCCCTCGACCGCAGCCCGCTCCCGCAGCGCCGGCTGGCCCGCCTGGTCGCCGCCGACGGCACCGCCGGCGTCGAGGTCACCTCGTCCTGCCGGGTCCGGCTCACGGCGTACCGCCTCGACCGGCTCTCCCGGCCCCGCAGCCACGAACTCTTCGACGGCGTCCTGGCACCCGGCAGCCACCGCATCCCCCTCGACGGCAAGGCGGTCAGGGGCGGCTCCTATGTCGTCGCCCGGACCACGGACGGCGTCCTGGTGGCGGCGACCACCCGCTGACCGGGGCCGAAAGGCGCGCGGGCCCCGCGCCCCGGCCCGTTAGGATCGGCCTTCTGATGACTGCCACCCTCGTCGCCAAGAACCTCGCCGCCGGGCACGGCGACCGCTCGCTCTTCTCCGGGCTCGACCTCGTCGTCGCGCCCGGGGACGTGATCGGTCTGGTCGGTGCCAACGGCGCGGGCAAGTCCACCCTGCTCCGGCTGCTCGCCGGGCTCACCGCTCCCGAGCAGGGCGAGCTGCGGCTCTCCCCGCCGACCGCGAGCATCGGCCACCTGCCCCAGGAGCCGGAGCGGCGGCCGGGGGAGACCGTGCGCGCGTTCCTCGCCCGGCGCACCGGCGTCGCAGAGGCCCAGCGCGTCATGGACGAGGCGACCCAGGCCCTGGTGGACGGCGAGCCGGGCGCCGACGACGCCTACGCCGTCAGCCTGGAGCGCTGGCTCGGCCTCGGCGGCGCCGACCTGGAGGAGCGCGCCGAGGAGGTCGCCGACTCGCTCGGCCTGGCCGTCGACCTGGACCAGCCGATGACCGCTCTGTCCGGCGGCCAGGCGGCCCGCGCGGGCCTCGCCTCCCTCCTGCTCTCCCGCTACGACGTCTTCCTGCTCGACGAGCCCACCAACGACCTCGACCTGGACGGCCTGGAGCGCCTCGAACGCTTCGTGACCGGGCTGCGCGCGGGCACGGTCGTCGTCAGCCACGACCGGGAGTTCCTCACCCGCACGGTCACCAAGGTCCTCGAACTCGACCTGGCCCAGCGGCAGATCAACCTGTACGGCGGCGGCTACCAGGCCTACCTGGAGGAACGCGACGTGGCCCGCCGGCACGCCCGCGACGACTACGAGGAGTACGCCGACAAGCGCGCCGCCCTCCAGGACCGGGCCCAGACGCAGCGCTCCTGGATGGACAAGGGCGTCAAGAACGCCCGGCGCAAGGCGTCCAACGACAACGACAAGATCGGCCGCAAGTTCCGCAGCGAGGCCAGCGAGAAGCAGGCCGCCAAGGCCCGGCAGACCCAGCGCATGATCGAACGGCTGGAGGTCGTCGAGGAACCGCGCAAGGAGTGGGAACTGCGCATGGAGATCGCGGCGGCCCCGCGCTCGGGAGCCGTCGTGGCGACCCTGCGGGACGCGGAGGTACGGCGCGGGGACTTCACCTTCGGCCCGGTCTCCCTGGGGATCGACTGGGCGGACCGGGTCGCGGTGACCGGGGCCAACGGCGCCGGCAAGTCCACGCTGCTCGCCGCGCTGCTCGGCCGGGTACCGCTGGACTCCGGGCACGCCGCCCTCGGCTCCGGCGTGGTGGTCGGCGAGGTCGACCAGGCCCGCAAGGTCTTCCACGGCACCGAGCCCCTGCTGGACGCCTTCTGCGCCGCCGTCCCGGACACCGAGCCGGTCGAGGTCCGCACCCTGCTGGCCAAGTTCGGTCTCAAGCAGGACCACGTACTGCGCCCGGCGGGCACCCTCTCCCCGGGCGAACGCACCCGTGCCGCCCTGGCGCTGCTCCAGGGCCGCGGCGTCAACCTGCTCGTCCTGGACGAACCCACCAACCACCTCGACCTGCCCGCCATCGAGCAGCTGGAGTCCGCCCTCGACACCTACGAGGGCACGCTCCTCCTGGTCACCCACGACCGCCGCATGCTGGACGCGGTGCACGTGACCCGCCGCCTGGAGGTGGCGGCGGGCAAGGTGACGGAGCGCTGAGACCCGGCGCTCCCTCGGACCCGGCCGCGGGGCACCGCCGGACCGGCGACCGACCCGGGGACGCGAGGAACCGCGCGACCGGCCACGCCGGCCCCGCAGTTCCCCTCGGCCTCACCGGCCCACGGCTCCCGGCGAAGCCGTCACCGCTTGCCGTTCTTCGGGTCCAGCAGGCCCGCGCGCCGCAGCGCGTCGGCCATCGCGCTGTTCGCCGGTGCCGGAGCCGACGCCTGGCGCGCCCCGCCGCTCTGGCGCGCCCCGCTGCCCTGGCGCGCCCCGCTGCCCTGGCGCGCTCCGCCGCCCTGGCCGCCACGGCCGCCGCCCTGCCCGCCCTGCCCGCGCTGCTGTGGCGGACGCCCGCCGCGCTGCGGTCGCCGCTCGCCGCCGGGAGCGGCCTGGGGGGCCTGTGCCTCGTCGTCGAGACGCAGCGTCAGCGAGATCCGCTTGCGCGGGATGTCCACGTCGAGGACCTTCACCTTGACGATGTCACCCGACTTCACCACGTCCCGCGGGTCCTTGACGAACGTCCTGGACATGGCCGAGACATGCACCAGACCGTCCTGGTGCACCCCGATGTCGACGAACGCGCCGAACGCCGCGACGTTCGTGACCACGCCCTCCAGGACCATCCCGGAGGCCAGGTCGGAGATCTTCTCGACGCCCTCCTTGAAGGTCGCCGTCTTGAAGGCCGGACGCGGGTCGCGCCCCGGCTTCTCCAGCTCCTTGAGGATGTCGGAGACGGTCGGCAGACCGAACGTGTCGTCCACGAAGTCCGTCGGCCGCAGTGAACGCAGCACCCCCGTGTTGCCGATGAGCGCGGCCACCTCCTGGCCGGACGTCTTCACCATCCGCCGTACGACGGGGTACGCCTCGGGGTGGACGCTGGACGCGTCCAGCGGGTCGTCGCCGCCGCGGATGCGCAGGAAGCCCGCGCACTGCTCGTACGCCTTGGGGCCGAGCCGGGCCACGTTCTTCAGCTGCGAGCGGGAGGTGAACGGGCCGTTGGCGTCCCGGTGGGTCACGATGTTCTCGGCGAGCCCGGAGGTGATCCCGGAGACCCGTGCGAGCAGGGGCGCGGAAGCGGTGTTGACGTCGACCCCGACACCGTTCACACAGTCCTCGACCACGGCGTCCAGCGAGCGGGAGAGCTTCACCTCGGACAGGTCGTGCTGGTACTGGCCGACGCCGATCGACTTCGGGTCGATCTTCACCAGTTCGGCGAGCGGGTCCTGGAGCCGGCGCGCGATGGAGACGGCGCCGCGCAGCGACACGTCCATGTCCGGCAGTTCCTGCGAGGCGAACGCGGACGCCGAGTACACGGAGGCGCCCGCCTCCGACACCATCACCTTGGTGAGCTTCAACTCCGGGTGCTTGGTGATGAGTTCACCGGCGAGCTTGTCGGTCTCGCGGGACGCCGTGCCGTTGCCGATCGCGACCAGCTCGACCGCGTGCTCCTTGGCGAGGCGGGCCAGCTTGGCGATCGCCTCGTCCCACTTGTTGGCCGGGACGTGCGGGTAGATGACGTCGGTGGCGACGACCTTGCCGGTGGCGTCGACCACGGCGACCTTGACCCCCGTGCGGAAACCCGGGTCGAGGCCCAGCGTCGCGCGGGTGCCGGCCGGGGCGGCGAGCAGCAGGTCGCGCAGGTTCGTCGCGAAGACGTCGACCGCCTCGTCCTCGGCGGCCGTGCGCAGCCGCAGCCGCAGGTCGATGCCGAGGTGGACGAGGATCCGGGTGCGCCAGGCCCAGCGGACCGTGTCCGCCAGCCACTTGTCGGCGGGCCGCCCCCGGTCGGCGATCCCGAACCGGTGGGCGATGGTCCCCTCGAACGAGGACGGGCCCTCGGTGGGCTCCTCCGGTTCCAGGACGAGGTCGAGGACGTCCTCCTTCTCGCCGCGGAGCATCGCGAGGATCCGGTGCGAGGGCAGCTCGGTGAAAGGCTCCGCGAAGTCGAAGTAGTCGGCGAACTTGGCGCCCGCCTCCTCCTTGCCCTCGCGCACCTTCGCGGCCAGCCGGCCCCGCACCCACATGCGCTCCCGCAGCTCACCGATCAGGTCGGCGTCCTCCGAGAACCGCTCGGTGAGGATCGCGCGGGCCCCCTCCAGGGCGGCCTGCGGATCGGCGACGCCCTTGCCGGCGTCCACGAACGCGGCGGCCGCCGCCAGCGGCTCCACCGTCGGGTCGCCGAGCAGCCCCTCGGCCAGCGGCTCAAGACCGGCCTCCCGCGCGATCCCCGCCTTGGTGCGCCGCTTCGGCTTGTACGGCAGGTAGATGTCCTCCAGCCGCGCCTTCGTCTCGGCGCCCCGGATCTGCGCCTCCAGCTCGTCGGTGAGCTTGCCCTGCTCCCGCACCGACTCCAGGATCGCGGTGCGCCGCTCCTCCAGCTCCCGCAGGTAGCGCAGCCGCTCCTCGATCGTGCGCAGCTGCGCGTCGTCGAGCATCTCGGTCGCTTCCTTGCGGTAGCGGGCGATGAAGGGCACCGTCGAACCGCCGTCGAGCAGCTCCACGGCAGCCTTGACCTGCCGCTCCCGTACGCCGAGCTCCTCGGCGATCCTGCCTTCGATGGACCCTGGAACCAGGAACCCGGGTGTCGTCACGATCCCGTACCGCCTTCTCCACTGAGGTTGCGCGGCAATTGTGGCAGGTGACACCGACAAGGGGGCCGCAGGGCGGCGTTCCCGCGACACGAACGGCGCGCCGGACACGCCGCGCGCCCCAGGGAACCGGTCTCCGGAGCCGGCCTCTTCTCCGGCCGGGACCGCTCAGCCCTTCCCGATCAGGTCCGCCGGGAACGCGCCCGCGGCCACCGCCGTCCTCGTGAAGCCCGTGGCCAGTTCCGTCAGCCGGGTCACCCCGCCGGCCCCCAGGTGTTCGTAGGGTGCCCGGTCGAGGCGGTCCGTCTGCGTCTCGATCTCCGCCCGCAACGCCGTCCCCGCCCCGGTCAGTTCACCCGCGGTGTCGAGCAGCCCGCGCTCCCGGAGCCGGTCCGCCGCCGCGTCCCAGTCGTCCCTGGTCCAGCCGCGCGTGGCGGACACCCACTTCGGGTGCATGCCCTTGCCGGTCGCGGTGTGCGTCACCACCGCCTCGAGGCCGTCCAGGCCGGCCGCGGCCAGCACCGCGAGATGCCCGTCGCCGCGGTGCTCACGCAGCAGCGTCGTCGCGTGCCAGTAGGCGAGGTGGGGCTCCCCGGGCACCGGCAGGTCCGCGTGGGCCGAGTACAGCGGCCGGCCGGGACGGGAGCACGCCTCGGTGGCCCGCAGCGCGAGTTCCGCGGCCTCGGCCATCGCGTCGGACTCCACCGCGTCCGCGCCCAGCAGCCGCCGCATCGACGCGTCGACGGCACGCAGGCGGGCGGCGAGGACGTCCTCGGGCGACGCCGTCTCCCAGATCGCCGGCACGTGCCGGGCCACCAGCTCGTGCTTGTAGTTGTAGAACGTCGCCGTCACCGTCCCGGCCCCGACGGGTCCCAGCGCGGCCGCCCGCACCGCGAAGTTGACGGCCCGGGGGTGGGTGACCCCGAGCGCGGCCAGTTCCTCGGCCAGTTCGGGGCTGAAGAAGTGCGTCGCGTGCAGGGAGTTGAGCAGGTTGTGGCAGCGGCGGCCGGCGCGCGGCTCCAGGACGGCGGTAGTCATGACGCGCACGTTACTGACTGGTCGGTACGGACTCCAGATCCAGGCACTCCAGATCTAGGGCACTCCAGATCCGGTCCTCAGATCCAGATCCTCGGATCCGGGCCCAGGGATGGCAGGAAAGGTGGGGAACCCGTCGTTGCGGCCATGCCGGGCCGCGTCAAGAATCGACGGCATGGCGCAGCGAACCGTCCTCGTCGTCCTCTTCGACGGCGTCCAGAGCCTCGACGTCACCGGCCCCGTGGAGGTGTTCACGGGCGCCGAGACGCACACCCCGGGCAGCTACCGCATCCGTACCGCCTCGCTCACCGGCGCCCCCGTGCGCACCTCCAGCGGGCTGACCCTCGTACCGGACGGGGCCCTGGCCGAGGAGGCGCCCGGCCCGCACACGCTGCTCGTGCCCGGCGGGCAGGGGACCCGGCGCCGTGATCCGGAGCTGGTGGCGTGGCTGCGGGTGTACGGCCCGGACGCCGGGCGGCTCGTCTCCGTCTGCACCGGTGCCATCCTGCTCGCCGCGGCCGGACTCCTGGACGGCCGACGGGCGACCACCCACTGGGCGTACTGCGACAAGCTGGCCCGTGACCACCCCGCCGTCGACGTGGACCCCGACCCCATCTACGTCCGCGACGGTCACGTCGCCACCTCGGCGGGCGTCACCTCCGGCATCGACCTGGCCCTCGCCCTCGTCGAGGAGGACCTGGGCCGGGAGGTCGCGCTGACCGTCGCCCGGCACCTCGTGGTGTTCCTGCGCAGGCCCGGCAACCAGGCCCAGTTCAGCGCCCAGCTCGCCGCGCAGACCGCGCGGCGCGAACCGCTGCGGGAGGTGCAGCACTGGGTGACCGAGAACCCGGCCGGCGATCTGAGCGTGCCGGCCCTGGCCGCCCGCGCCGCCCTCTCGCCCCGCCACTTCGCCCGTGCCTTCCAGGCCGAGACCGGCACGACACCAGGCCGGTACGTCGACCGGGTCCGCCTCGAACACGCCCGCCGGCTCCTGGAGGACACCGGTGACGGCGTCGAGGAGGTCTCCCGCGCCAGCGGCTACGGCACGCCCGAGGCGATGCGGCGCGCCTTCCTGAAGGCCCTCGGCGCGACCCCCGCCGAGTACCGGCGCAGGTTCCGCCCCGTTTCCGTCGGTCAACCCGGTTAGGAGAGCCATGCAGTTCGCGATCGTCCTCTACGACCGTTTCACCGCCCTGGACGCCGTGGGGCCGTACGAGACCCTGGGCCGGCTGCCGGGCTCGGAGCTGGTCTTCGTCGCAGAGCGGACCGGCCCCGTCCGCAGCGACAACGGGAGCCTCGCCCTCACCGCCGACCGGACCCTGGCCGATGTTCCCCGCCCGGACGTCGTGGTCGTCCCGGGCGGCCCCGGGCAGACCCCGCAGATGACGAACACGGCCCTCCTCGACTGGATCCGCGCCGCCGACGCCACCAGTACCTGGACGACCTCCGTGTGCACCGGGTCCCTGCTGCTCGCCGCCGCCGGCCTGCTTCGGGGGCGCCGGGCCACCTCGCACTGGCTGGCGCTGCCGGAGCTGCGCGCGTTCGGTGCCGAGCCGACCGGGGAGCGCGTGGTCACGGACGGCAAGTACGTGACCGCGGCTGGCGTCTCCGCCGGCATCGACATGGGGCTCACCCTGCTCGGCCGGATCTCCGGGGACACCGTCGCCCAGGCCGTGCAGCTCGGCATCGAGTACGACCCGCAGCCGCCCTACGACGCCGGTTCCCCGGACCGGGCGCCCGCCGAGGTCGTCGAACTGCTCCGCTCCAGGAGCCGTTTCATCCTCGGGGAACCGACCACGTGAACCGGGCCTGACGGCGCTCCAGGAACGCGGCCACGCCCTCCGCCGTGTCCCCGCTCGCGCCCGCCTGGCGCGCCCAGTGGTCGTCCCGGTCCGTGCGGCCGTTCGCGAACTCCTTCGCCGCGGCCTGCGTCAGCTGGGAGCGCGTGACCAGGGTCCGGGTGAACTCGGCCACCCGCTTGTCCAGTTCCCCCTCGGGCAGCACCTCGTCGACCAGGCCGGTGCGCAGCGCCCGCTCGGAGTCGATCAGCTCGCCGGAGAAGAGCAGGTACTTGGTGGTGGCCGGGCCGACGAGGGACACCAGGCGCCGGGTGGAGGCGGCCGGGTAGACGATGCCGAGCTTGGCGGGCGTCACCCCGAACTGCGCGCCCTGCTCGGCGAATCGCAGGTCGCAGGCGGCGGCGAGCTGCGCGCCACCGCCGACGCAGTGGCCGCGGACCGCGGCCAGGGTCGGCTTGGGGAACGCGGCCAGGGCCTCCTCGGCCGCGACGGCGAGGGCCTGGGCCTCGGCGGGGGAGCCCTGGAGGGTGGAGATGTCGGCACCGGCACAGAAGGTCGGGCCCTCGCCGGTGAGGACCAGTGCCCGCACGGCGGGGTCGGCGGCGAGCTCCCCGAGGAGGGGCGGGAGGGCCCGCCACATCGCCGCGGTCATCGCGTTGCGTTTGGCCGTGTTGCCGATCACTACGGTGGCGACGGCGTCGTTGACCCGGTGGTCGAGGCGGGGCTCCATGTGCGGGATGGTAGCCGCGCGTCGCGCCGTCCCCGCGTCCCCGGGGTTGCAGTACAACCCTAATAGTTCGCGAAGTCGGCTTTTGGCGGGCCAGGAGTTGTCGCACAACTGACGTTGTCATACGCCAACGGTCAGATCCGCTCGATAGTTGCTGACTTGTGTTCAGTCATCCGGAGCGGAGCGGGTCGTTACCAACACTCGACGTGTGGTGACAATCGAGCGCGAGGGTGGCGACCGGACGATGGAGAACCACGGGCGCGGGCACGACCCGCGTCCAGAGGGAGGCGGCCCGCCGCCGCCGGATCCGCTGCCGTACGAAGGAGTCTGGCGGTTCACGGCCGCCGCCGTGGACGCCTCGGTCCCGCAGGCGCGCCGCGCCGTACGGGACCTGCTCCAGCGCCAGGGCGTCCCGGTCTCGGAGGACCTGGTGTACGGGCTGCTGCTGATCGTCTCCGAACTGGTCACCAACGCGGTCAAGCACGCGGCGCTGCTGTCGCCGATGCTGGCCGTGGAGGTCGCCGTCGGCGCCGAGTGGGTACGGGTGTCCGTGGAGGACAACCACCCCTACCGTCCGACCGCCCTGGAGGCCGACCACGGCCAGACCGGCGGCCGGGGCCTGCTGCTGGTCCGGGAGATCGCCCGGGAGGCGGGCGGAGTGGTGGACGTGGAGCACACGTCGAGCGGCGGCAAGGTGATCTGGGCCGCCCTGCCGCTCAAACCCGCGACGCTGCCCTGAGGGGCCGGGTGAGGCTTCTCACCAGCCCGCGGACGGGCCCGTCAGCTCCCTGACCGCCGGACGGGCCGCGTCCAGCACGGTCATGAACCAGGAGGAGAAGGGGTCCTCGGCGTGCCGCTCGGCCAGCTCGGCGGCCGTCACGAAAGCGGTCGCCTCGACCTCCTGCGGATCGGGGACCAGTGGCGCCTGCACCATCCCGACGAACAGGTGGTTGAACTCCTGCTCGACCAGGCCCGAGGCCGGGTCCGGGTGGTTGTAGCGGACCGTGCCCGCCTCGGCGAGCAGCGACGGCGAGACCCCCAGCTCCTCGAAGGTACGGCGGGCCGCCGCCGCGAAGGGCGCCTCACCGGGGTACGGGTGGCCGCAGCAGGTGTTGGACCACACCCCGGGGGAGTGGTACTTGCCCAGCGCCCGCTGCTGGAGGAGCAGTCTGCCGTGTTCGTCGAAGAGGAAGACGGAGAACGCCCGGTGCAGCTGCCCGGGCGGCTGGTGCGCGGCCAGCTTCTCCGCGGTGCCGATGGTCACACCCTTCTCGTCGACGAGTTCCAGCAAGATCGCGTCCGCGGTGCCTTCCGACGTGCTGTCCGTCGTGGTGGCAGGTGTGATCGGCATACCCATCCTTCGCCTCGGTCCTGGCACCCCAAGTCTGCCGTACGAAACCGACACTTCCGACACTTCCCGTGCGGGCACGCCGGAAGGGGGCCCGGTTGTTGATCGTGCCCTAAGCGTACGAACGGGAACCCTGGGAGCCCCAAGGGGTACCTGTTCGGGGAGACCTCGAACACAAGGCCGCCGTGCTCCGCGCGGCCGCTCGGCTCCAGGGGCGCCGGCGGGCCCGCGCGGCAGCTTCGGCGTCCTCGGTGCGGTCGTCAGGATCACAGTGGCTCGCGAGCCTGGACAGGAGCGGCCCGTGGCTTCCCTGACCTGCGGAAACGGGTCGGCTCAGAGCCTCCTCGGTTACCTGCCGTGAGGGGTTGTGCGTCCTGCGTGGCCGGTCTCCGGTGGCCGGCGCGTACGCCCGCATGTCTCCAATGCCCGGTCTGTGAGCGCGGTTTGTGGCCCGGGGCTCGGATCACGGATGATGATCTCGGCAAAGAGCGGGTCGGCGCGGGCCGTCCGTGCCGTGAACGGCCGGTGAACAAGCAATCCTCACCATCCGCTAACCTCTGCCGAATGCCGTCCGGGGGCCACCAGGCACATGTGCCCCATCACGCAGCAGACCGGCGCCCGTGCGCCGCACCAGGGAGTGAGTTCGGTTGTCGACCGCCATCGTCACCGGTCAGCCGGTCCCCGGATCGTCACTGGAGAGCGATCTGCGGGCACTCGGCTTCGAGGTACGCCCGGCCGCCGACGCCTCCGACGCCGCGGCCCTCCTCGCGACCGTACCCGGCGACCGGCGGGTCGCCGTGGTCGACGCCCGCTTCGTCGGGCACGCGCACGCCCTGCGCCTCGGTCTCACCGACCCGCGTTTCCCGCTCGCCGCGATCCCCGGCGCCGTCACCGCCCAGCCGGCCGCCCGGCAGGCCCTCACCCTGGCCCTGGCCCGGGAGGCCGCCACGGGCGGCGGTACCGTCCTCGCCGTGGACGGCCTCGTCACCGCCCTGGACGCCGACGTGCACCGCCCCGAGCTGGGCAGCCTGGTCGCCGCCGTGCCCGGGGACCCGCAGACCCGCAACGAGGCACGGCAGGCCGTGGCCGCCGTCGACGACGAGGCCGTCCGCCTGAAGTCGGCCGTGAAGTCCCGCGACGGCTTCTTCACCACCTTCTTCATCAGCCCGTACTCCCGGTACATCGCCCGCTGGTGCGCCCGCCGCGGACTGACCCCCAACCAGGTCACCACCGCCTCCCTGCTCACCGCCCTGATCGCGGCGAGCTGCGCGGCCACCGGCACCCGCGCCGGGTTCGTCGCGGCCGGCGTGCTGCTCATCGCGTCCTTCGTGCTGGACTGCACCGACGGCCAGCTCGCCCGCTACTCGCTCCAGTACTCCACCCTCGGCGCCTGGCTGGACGCCACCTTCGACCGGGCCAAGGAGTACGCCTACTACGCCGGCCTCGCGCTCGGCGCGGCCCGGGGCGGCGACGACGTGTGGGCCCTGGCCCTCGGCGCGATGATCCTCCAGACCTGCCGGCACGTGGTCGACTTCTCCTTCAACGAGGCCAACCACGACGCCACCGCCAACACCAGCCCCACCGCCGCCCTCTCCGACCGGCTCGACAGCGTCGGCTGGACGGTCTGGGTGCGCCGGATGATAGTCCTGCCCATCGGCGAACGGTGGGCCCTGATAGCCGTCCTGACGGCGGCCACGACCCCGCGGATCACCTTCTACGTGCTGCTGGCCGGCTGCGCTCTCGCGGCGACCTACACCACCGCCGGGCGGGTGCTGCGGTCGCTGACCCGCAAGGCCAGGCGGACCGACCGGGCGGCGAAGGCACTGGCGGACCTGGCGGACTGCGGCCCGGTGGCGGCGCTGGCCGCCCGGGTCCTGCCGCGCCGCTCCCTCCTTCCCGCGTTCGTCTGGGCCCTCGCCGGGACCGCCCTGCTGCTCCTCACGGCCTGGTTCGACGGACCCGGCCTGCCGGTCGTCCTGGCCGCCGGCGTCTACGCCCTGATCTCCGGGGAGGCCGTGCGCAGGCCCCTGAAGGGCGCCCTGGACTGGCTGGTCCCGCCCCTCTTCCGCGCCGCCGAGTACGGCACCGTCCTGGTGCTCGCGGCCAAATCGGGGGTGAACGGAGTCCTTCCGGCGGCTTTCGGCCTGGTGGCCGCCGTCGCCTACCATCACTACGACACGGTGTACCGCATCCGCGGTGGCGCCGGGGCACCACCGGCCTGGCTGGTCCGTGCCATCGGGGGGCAGGAGGGCCGGACGCTGCTGGTGGCCGTCCTGGCCGCGGCGCTCACCGCCGCGCAGTTCGAGGTCGCGCTCACGGTCCTCGCCGTGGCCGTGGCCGGGCTGGTGCTCGTCGAGAGCATCCGCTTCTGGGTGTCCGCAGGGGCTCCCGCCGTACACGACGAAGGAGAACCCGCATGATCGGCCTCGTGCTGGCGGCCGGCGCCGGCCGGCGTCTGCGCCCCTACACCGACAGCCTGCCCAAGGCGCTGGTGCCGGTGGGGCCTGCCGGCATAGAGGACTCGATCACCGTTCTCGACCTGACCCTCGGCAACTTCGCCGAGATCGGCCTGACCGAGGTCGCGATCATCGTCGGCTACCGCAAGGAGGCCGTCCACGAGCGCAAGGCGGCCCTGGAGGCGAAGTACGGCCTGAAGCTCACCCTCATCGACAACGACAAGGCCGAGGAGTGGAACAACGCCTACTCCCTGTGGTGCGGCCGTGACGCCCTCAAGGACGGCGTGATCCTCGCCAACGGCGACACCGTGCACCCGGTCTCCGTCGAGAAGACGCTGCTGGCCGCCCGCGGTGACGGCAAGAAGATCATCCTCGCCCTCGACACCGTGAAGTCGCTGGCGGACGAGGAGATGAAGGTCGTCGTCGAGCCCGCCAAGGGCATGACGAAGATCACCAAGCTGATGGACCCCGCCGAGGCGACCGGCGAGTACATCGGCGTCACCCTCATCGAGGGCGACGCCGCGCCCGAGCTCGCCGACGCGCTGAGGACGGTCTGGGAGACCGACCCCCAGCAGTTCTACGAGCACGGCTACCAGGAGCTGGTCAACCGCGGCTTCCGGATCGACGTCGCGCCGATCGGCGACGTCCCGTGGGTCGAGATCGACAACCACGACGACCTCGCCCGGGGACGGGAGATCGCGTGCCAGTACTGACCCGGCTGATCCCCTCACCGGTCGTCGTCGACATCCGCCCGGGTGCCCTCGACGACCTCGCGAGCGTGCTCGCGGACGAACGCATCTCGCACTCCGGCCGGCTCGCCGTCGCCGTCAGCGGCGGCTCCGGCACCAGGCTGCGCGAGCGCGTGGCGCCGAGCCTGCCGGGCGCCACCTGGTACGAGGTCGGCGGCGGCACCCTGGACGACGCGGTCCGGCTGGCCGGCGACATCAGGGCCGGCCGCTACGACGCGGTCGTCGGCCTCGGCGGCGGCAAGATCATCGACTGCGCCAAGTTCGCCGCGGCACGCGTGGGCCTCCCCCTGGTCGCCGTGCCGACGAACCTCGCGCACGACGGCCTGTGCTCGCCGGTCGCCACCCTCGACAACGACGCGGGCCGCGGCTCCTACGGCGTGCCGAACCCGATCGCGGTCGTCATCGACCTCGACGTCATCCGTGAGGCCCCGGCGCGCTTCGTGCGCTCCGGGATCGGTGACGCCGTCTCCAACATCTCGGCGATCGCGGACTGGGAGCTGTCCCACCGCGTCAACGGCGAGAAGATCGACGGTCTGGCGGCCGCCATGGCCCGGCAGGCCGGCGAGGCGGTGCTGCGCCACCCCGGCGGCATCGGGGAGAACGACTTCCTCCAGGTGCTCGCCGAGGCGCTGGTCCTCAGCGGTATCGCCATGTCGGTCTCGGGTGACTCCCGCCCGTCGTCCGGCGCCTGTCACGAGATCAACCACGCCTTCGACCTGCTGTTCCCGAGGCGTGCCGCCAGCCATGGCGAGCAGTGCGGACTCGGCGCGGCCTTCGCGATGTACCTGCGCGGAGCCCACGAGGAGTCCGCGTTCATGGCCGACGTGCTGCGCCGGCACGGTCTGCCGGTGCTGCCGGAGGAGATCGGCTTCACCGTGGACGAGTTCGTCCGGGTCGTGGAGTTCGCTCCGGAGACCAGGCCCGGCCGGTACACCATTCTCGAACACCTCGACCTCAAGACCCACCAGATCAAGGACTTCTACGTCGACTATGTCAAGGCCATCGGTAGCTGAACTCCGTCCGGTCGTACACCCCGTGGGGGTCAAGGACCGGCGCAGCGGTGAGCACTGGATGGGGCGCCTCTACATGCGTGAGGTGTCCCTGCGGGTCGACCGCTACCTGGTGAACACCAGGGTCACGCCCAACCAGCTCACGTACCTGATGACCGTCTTCGGCGTGCTCGCGTGCCCGGCCCTGCTGGTGCCGGGCATCTGGGGCGCCGTGCTCGGCGTGGTGTGCGTCCAGATGTACCTGCTGCTCGACTGCGTCGACGGCGAGGTCGCGCGCTGGAAGCAGCAGTACTCGCTGGGCGGGGTCTACCTCGACCGGGTCGGGGCCTACCTCACCGACGCGGCCGTCCTCGTCGGACTCGGGCTGCGCGCCGCCGACCTGTTCGGCAGCGGCCGTATCGACTGGCTCTGGGCCTTCCTCGGCACCCTGGCCGCGCTCGGCGCCATCCTGATCAAGGCCGAGACCGACCTGGTCGGCGTGGCCCGCCACCAGGCCGGGCTGCCCGTGGTCAAGGAGGCCGCCGCCGAGATGCGCTCCTCCGGCATGGCGCTGGCCCGCCGGGCCGCCGCCCTGTTCCGGTTCCACCGGCTGATCCTCGGCATCGAGGCCTCGCTGCTGATCCTGCTGCTCGCCGTCGCCGACCACTTCCACGGCGACCTCTTCTGGACCCGGCTCGGCACCGCCGTGCTCGCCGGCATCGCGCTGCTCCAGACCCTGCTGCACCTGGTCTCCGTCCTCGCCTCGAGCAGGCTGCGGTGAGCGCCGGGCTGAAGGTCGGCGCGGTCGTCATCACCATGGGCAACCGCCCCGACGAGCTGCGCGCCCTGCTCGACTCGGTCGCCAAGCAGGACGGCGAGCGGGTCGAGGTGGTCGTCGTCGGCAACGGCTCGCCCGTCCCGGACGTCCCCACCGGCGTCCGCACCCTGGAGCTCCCCGAGAACCTCGGCATCCCCGGCGGACGCAACGTCGGCATAGAGGCCTTCGGACCCAGCGGCCGCGACGTCGACATATTGCTCTTCCTCGACGACGACGGCCTGCTCCCCGAGCACGACACCGCCGAGCTGTGCCGGCAGGCCTTCGCCACCGACCCGAAGCTCGGCATCATCAGCTTCCGCATCGCCGACCCGGACACCGGCGAGACCCAGCGCCGGCACGTGCCGAGGCTCAGGGCCTCCGACCCGATGCGCTCCTCCCGGGTCACCACCTTCCTCGGCGGTGCCAACGCCGTCCGCACCCAGGTCCTCGCCGAGGTCGGCGGCCTGCCGGACGAGTTCTTCTACGCCCACGAGGAGACCGACCTGGCCTGGCGCGCCCTCGACGCCGGCTGGATGATCGACTACCGCTCCGACATGGTGCTCTTCCACCCCACGACCGCCCCCTCCCGGCACGCGGTCTACCACCGGATGGTCGCCCGCAACCGGGTCTGGCTGGCCCGGCGCAACCTGCCCGCCCCGCTGGTCCCCGTCTACCTGGGCGTCTGGCTGCTGCTGACCCTGGTGCGCCGCCCCTCCCGCCCGGCCCTGCAGGCCTGGTTCGCCGGCTTCCGGGAGGGCTGGACCAGCCCGTGCGGGCCCCGCCGCCCGATGCGCTGGCGGACCGTGTGGAAGCTCACGCGACTGGGCCGTCCCCCGGTGATCTGACAAGCTCGAAGGGGTGCGGCCGGGACGGCCGCCCGCTCGGGGCCGTATCCGCTCGCGGATACGTGTCGCGTCCGGTAGCACAATTCCGTAAGCCATGAGTAAGACGAACCTGAGTAAGACGAACCTGAGGACGAAGGCTTCCACCCTTGAGTGAGACAACGCATGACGGCGGGATCGCGGTGAGCGCGGTGCCGGCGCCCGACGAGGGCCTCACGGCGGCGCAGCTGGCCGCCAAGTACGGGCTCGCGGTGAGCGGCGCCCGGCCCTCGCTCGTCGAGTACGTACGCCAGCTCTGGGGCCGTCGCCACTTCATCCTGGCCTTCTCCCAGGCGAAGCTCACCGCGCAGTACAGCCAGGCCAAGCTCGGTCAGCTCTGGCAGGTGGCCACACCTCTGCTGAACGCGGCCGTGTACTACTTCATCTTCGGTGTCATCCTGCACGCCAGCCGCGGGATGTCGCAGGACGTGTACATCCCGTTCCTGGTGACCGGTGTCTTCACCTTCACCTTCACGCAGAGCTCGATCATGACGGGTGTCCGCGCGATCTCCGGCAATCTCGGGCTGGTGCGCGCGCTGCACTTCCCGCGTGCCTCGCTGCCGGTCTCCTTCGCCCTCCAGCAGCTCCAGCAGCTGCTGTTCTCGATGATCGTCATGGTCGCCGTGGTGGTCGGGTTCGGCAGCCGCCCGGGTCTGTCGTGGGTCCTGGTCGTGCCGATCCTGTTCCTGCTGTTCCTGTTCAACACCGGGCTGGCGCTGATCGTGGCCCGGATGGGCGCCAAGACGCCGGACCTCGCCCAGCTGCTGCCGTTCGTCCTGCGCACCTGGATGTACATGTCCGGCGTGATGTTCTCGATCACCAAGATGATGGAGGGCCGGCCGGAGTGGGCGCGTACGCTCCTCCAGCTCAACCCGGCCACCGTCTACATGGACCTGATGCGCTTCGCCCTCATCGACGGCTACGGCGCCTCGAACCTCCCGCCGCACGTCTGGGCCGTCGCCCTGGCCTGGGCGGTGGCCGTCTTCGGTGGCGGATTCGTGTACTTCTGGAAGGCGGAGGAGCGGTACGGCCGTGGCTGAGCAGACCATGGGGGAGCGGATCCCCACCGTCATCGCGGAGGACGTGCACATCGTCTACCGCGTCAACGGCGCCAAGACCGGCAAGGGCAGCGCGACCTCGGCCCTCAGCCGTATCGTCCGGCGCGGCGACGAGCGGGGCGTCCGCAAGGTGCACGCGGTCCGCGGGGTCTCCTTCATCGCCTACCGGGGCGAGGCGATCGGCCTGATCGGGTCCAACGGCTCCGGCAAGTCCACCCTGCTGCGCGCCATCGCCGGCCTGCTGCCCGCCGAGAAGGGCAGGGTCTACACCAACGGCCAGCCCTCGCTGCTCGGCGTCAACGCGGCCCTCATGAACGACCTCACCGGCGAGCGCAACGTCATCCTCGGCGGTCTCGCCATGGGCATGTCCCGCGAGGACATCCGAACCCGCTACCAGGAGATCGTCGACTTCTCGGGCATCAACGACAAGGGCGACTTCATCACCCTGCCCATGCGCACCTACTCGTCCGGCATGGCGGCCCGGCTCCGGTTCTCCATCGCCGCCGCCAAGGACCACGACGTCCTGATGATCGACGAGGCGCTGGCCACCGGTGACGCGGCGTTCCGCAGGCGCTCCGAGGACCGGATCCGCGAGCTCCGCGAGCACGCCGGCACGGTGTTCCTGGTCAGCCACAACAACAAGTCCATCCGTGACACGTGCGACCGGGTCCTGTGGCTGGAGCGCGGGGAGCTGCGGATGGACGGGCCTACCGAAGAGGTGCTCAAGGAGTACGAGAAGTTCACGGGGAAGTAGCCCCCGGTCCACGGGAGGCAACCCGATTCCACGGGCGGGCGCCCGGTTTCGGCCAGGGCCCCGGCGGAACCTTCCGGCGGGGCCCGGCGTCTGCAAAGGAAACGTCAACTCCGGCCCGCCTTAGGAATCTTGACGCCAATCGGTGTGTTGTTGTGATCTGCGGGACACCCCGACGAACCTCGATGCGTTGTACAACGTAAGCTGTACCGGTCCCCGAAAGCGGCAAGTGGGGCGATAATGCACGACACCCTGCGCCGGGCCGCCCTGCGGACTTGTGGGCGGCGTGTCCGAAATAGTGTGTATTGGGTCGGCAGTGTAGAACGGGAGATGTGACGGCAATGGCTACGGAAACTCCCCAGCTCAACGCAGGCCGCGCCGTCCTCGCCCCGGGCAGCGGACGGTGACCGCACCCGCCCCGGCGCGGACCGGAGACGCGGAGCGCGGCACGCTGGCCAAGGCCGCGGCCGAGAACTTCCCCGTGGCCCCGTTCTTCCTGCCGAAGGCCTGGCGCGACGACCTGATGGCGGTGTACGGATTCGCCCGCCTCGTCGACGACATCGGCGACGGCGACCTGGCCCCCGGCGGTGCCGACGCGCGTCTGCTCGGAGTGTCCGACGCGGAGGCCGAGGACCGCCTGGTGCTGCTCGACGCCTTCGAGGCCGACCTCCGCCGTGTCTTCGACGCCACCCCGCGCCACCCGCTGCTGCGCCGCCTCCAGCCGACCGTGCGCCGCCGCTCCCTCACCCCCGAGCCGTTCCTCGGGCTGATCGCCGCCAACCGCCAGGACCAGGTCGTCAAGCGGTACGAGACCTACGACGACCTGCTCGCCTACTGCGAGTTGTCCGCCAACCCCGTCGGCCGCCTGGTCCTCGCCGTCACCGGCACCTCGACCCCCGAGCGGATCCGGCTCTCCGACGCGATCTGCACCGCCCTGCAGATCGTCGAACACCTCCAGGACGTGGCCGAGGACCTCGGCCGCGACCGTATCTATCTGCCCGCCGTGGACATGAAGCGCTTTCACGTCCAGGAGGCGGATCTCGCCAGGAAAACCACGGGCGCATCGGTGCGTGCACTGGTTGCATACGAAGCACAACGCGCCGGTGCTCTCCTGAATGAAGGCGCCCCCCTTGTGGGTAGCGTCCACGGCAGGTTGAAGCTGCTGCTCGCGGGGTTCGTGGCGGGGGGAAGGGCGGCGATCGGCGCGATCGCCGCCGCCGAATACGACGTACTTCCCGGCCCGCCCAAGCCCGGCAAGGGCCGGTTGCTGCGTGAGGTGGGCGTGACTCTGCGAGGAGAGGGGTGATCCGGACCGTGGACTCTCCCACACACGTGTCCGCACCGGTACTCGCCGCCTACAGCTACTGCGAGACCGTCACCGGACAGCAGGCACGGAACTTCGCCTACGGCATCAGGCTGCTCCCGGCGCCGAAGCGGCGCGCCATGTCCGCGCTCTACGCCTTTTCCCGGCGGGTGGACGACATCGGGGACGGCACGCTGGCGGACGACGTGAAGGCGGCCCGCCTGGAGGACACCCGGGCGCTGCTCGCCCGGGTCCAGGAGGGCGCGGTCGGCGAGGACGACACCGACCCCGTCGCGGTCGCCCTCGCGCACGCCGCCCAGGCCTTTCCGATCCCGCTCGGTGGCCTGGACGAGCTGATCGACGGCGTGCTGATGGACGTACGCGGTGAGACCTACGAGACCTGGGACGACCTCAAGGTCTACTGCCGCTGTGTGGCCGGTGCCATCGGCCGGCTCTCACTCGGTGTGTTCGGTACCGAACCAGGGGCGCGTGGCGTCGAGCGCGCGCCGGAGTACGCGGACACGCTCGGGCTCGCGCTCCAGCTCACCAACATCCTCCGGGACATCCGCGAGGACGCCGGCAACGGCCGTACCTATCTGCCCCAGGACGACCTCGCCAAGTTCGGCTGTTCGGCCGGGTTCCACGGACCGACCCCGCCCGAGGGCTCGGACTTCGCGGGCCTCGTGCACTTCGAAGTACGGCGTGCCCGTGCCCTTTTCGCCGAGGGCTACCGGCTGCTCCCCATGCTCGACCGGCGCAGCGGCGCCTGCGTCGCCGCCATGGCCGGCATCTACCGCCGCCTGCTCGACCGCATCGAGCGCGAACCGGAGGCGGTGCTGCGCGGCCGGGTCTCGCTGCCCGGACACGAGAAGGCGTACGTCGCCGTACGTGGCCTGTCCGGGATCGACACCCGGCGGCACACCTCCCGGCTGACCGCCAGGAGGCGTGCCTGATGGGCGAGGCGGACCGGGGCGAAACCGCCGGAGGGAAACGGCAGGCAACCCTCCGGGGCGGCCTGGCGTCCCTGACTGCGACGGTCTGCCCCGGCCGGTTCCGGCCACGCGACGGGCAGGCGGGAGAGGGCGCATGAAGAGTGACGGCACGCGGTCCGAAGGGACGCACGACGACATCCCGTCCGGGCGCACCGCCGTCGTGGTCGGCGGCGGCCTCGCGGGCGTCACGGCGGCGCTCGCGCTCGCCGACGCGGGGGTGCGCGTCACCCTGCTCGAAGGCAGGCCGAGACTCGGCGGGCTCGCCTTCTCCTTCCAGCGCGGCGACCTGACTGTCGACAACGGCCAGCACGTGTACCTGCGTTGCTGCACCGCCTACCGCTGGTTCCTCGACCGCGTCGAGGGCACGGCGCTGGCACCGCTGCAGGACCGGCTCGACGTGCCCGTGCTCGATCTCGCCAAGCCCGAGGGGCGGCGCCTGGGCAGGCTCCGTCGCGACCCGCTGCCCGTACCCCTGCATCTGGGGCGCAGCCTGGCCGCCTATCCGCACCTCTCGCTCGCCGAGCGGGCCAGGGTCGGACGCGCCGCGCTCGCGCTCAAGGGACTGGACCTCGCCGATCCGAGCCTGGACGCACAGGACTTCGGCAGCTGGCTGGCCGCCCACGGCCAGTCGGCGCGTGCCGTCGAGGCCCTGTGGGACCTGGTCGGGGTCGCCACCCTCAACGCGGTCGCGGGCGACGCCTCACTGGGGCTCGCCGCGATGGTGTTCAAGACCGGTCTGCTGTCCGCCCCGGGCGCGGCCGACATCGGCTGGGCCCATGTGCCGCTGGGCGAACTGCACGACCGGCTGGCCCGCAAGGCGCTCGACTCCGCGGGCGTGCGTACCGAGGTCCGTACACGCGTCACCTCCGTCTCCACTAACGAGAACGGGAGCTGGAACGTTCAGGTTCCCGGCGAGACGCTCACCGCGGACGCCGTGGTGCTCGCCACCGCCCAGCGCGAGGCCCACGACCTGCTGCCCGCCGGCGCCCTCGACGCCCCCGGGAACCTGCTGGAGATCGGCACCGCGCCGATCCTCAACGTCCATGTGGTCTACGACCGTACGGTGCTCACCAAGCCGTTCTTCGCGGCCCTCGGCTCCCCGGTCCAGTGGGTGTTCGACCGCACCCACGCCTCGGGGCTGCGGGAGGGACAGTACCTCGCGCTGTCCCAGTCGGCCGCCCAGGACGAGATCGACGCACCCGTGGCCGTACTGCGCGAGCGGTATCTGCCCGAACTGGAACGGCTGTTGCCCGGCGCGCGCGGCGCCGGGGTGCGGGACTTCTTCGTGACCCGCGAGCGCACCGCGACGTTCGCCCCCACCCCCGGCGTCGGGCGGCTGCGGCCCGGCGCCCGCACCAAGGCCCCCGGCCTGTACCTGGCCGGAGCGTGGACCGCCACCGGGTGGCCCGCGACCATGGAGAGTGCGGTCCGCAGCGGTGTCCTCGCGGCCGACGCCGCGTTGAACACCCTGGGCCGGCCCCGCCCCCGCCACCTCTTCGAGTTCGAGGAGGCGGCGTGACACTCGACCAGCGGGTGGCAGGCCTCCGCACCCCCGGTACCGCAACAAGAGGAGAAACTGTGCCCACTGTGCCCCCGGCCGAGAAGGCCGATCGAGAGACCGCAGTGGACGTGACCGCGCTCCTGGAACGCGGCCGGACCCTTGCCACACCGGTACTGCGGGCGGCCGTCGACCGCCTGGCCTCTCCCATGGACACCGTCGCCGCCTACCACTTCGGCTGGATCGACGCCGAGGGCAACCCCGCGGACGGGGACGGCGGCAAGGCCGTACGCCCCGCCCTCGCCGTGCTCTCCGCCGAGGTCACCGGCGCCGCCCCCGAGGTCGGCATCCCCGGCGCCGTCGCCGTCGAACTCGTCCACAACTTCTCCCTGCTGCACGACGACCTGATGGACGGCGACGAACAGCGCCGCCACCGTGACACCGTCTGGAAGGTGCACGGCCCCGCCCAGGCCATCCTGGTCGGCGACGCGCTCTTCGCCCTCGCCAACGAGATCCTCCTCGAACTCGGCACCGCCGAGGCCGGCCGGGCCACCCGCCGGCTCACCACCGCCACCCGCGCCCTCATCGACGGCCAGGCCCAGGACATCTCCTACGAGCACCGCGACCGGGTCAGCGTCGAGGAGTGCCTGGAGATGGAGGGCAACAAGACCGGCGCCCTGCTCGCCGCCTCCAGCTCCATCGGCGCCGTGCTCGGCGGCGCCGACGACCGCACCGCCGACACCCTGGAGCGGTACGGCTACCACCTCGGCCTCGCCTTCCAGGCCGTCGACGACCTGCTCGGCATCTGGGGCGACCCGGAGTCCACCGGCAAGCAGACCTGGAGCGACCTGCGCCAGCGCAAGAAGTCCCTGCCGGTCGTCGCCGCGCTCGCGGCGGGCGGTCAGGCCTCCGAGCGGCTCGGCCAGATCCTCGCCGCCGACGCCAAGAGCAGCGACTTCGAGAACTTCTCCGAGGAGGAGTTCGCGGCCCGCGCCGCCCTCATCGAGGAGGCCGGCGGCCGCGAGTGGACCGCCGAAGAGGCGCGCCGCCAGCACACCATCGCCATCGAGGCCCTGCACGCCGTCGACATGCCCGACCGGGTACGGGCTCAGTTCACGGCGCTGGCCGACTTCGTCGTCGTACGAAAGAGATGATCACTATCGGTCGAATAACCCTCGCGTAGTCGCCGGCCGGTGCGAGCGCGCAGCCAGCACCGGCCGACGGCGGACCCACAGCAGAACGATTTCGCACGACTGCACGAAGGGGAAGCCATGACAGCGACGACCGACGGAAGCACCGGGGCCACCCTGCCGCCCCGGGCCGACTCGGCCAGCACCGGACTCGAACTCACCACCCCCGTGGCGGCCGGGGTGCAAGAAGCCGCCGAACGCGCGGTACGGCGCGCCACCGACAAGCTGCTCGCCCTCCAGGACGCCGAGGGCTGGTGGAAGGGCGACCTGGAGACCAACGTCACCATGGACGCCGAGGACCTGCTGCTCCGTCAGTTCCTGGGCATCCGCGACGAGTCCACCACCGCCGCGGCCGCGCTCTTCATCCGTGGCGAGCAGCGCGCGGACGGCACCTGGGCCACCTTCTACGGCGGCCCCGGCGAACTCTCCACCACCATCGAGGCGTACGTCGCCCTGCGGCTCGCCGGCGACGCGCCCGACGCACCGCACATGGCGAAGGCGTCGGCCTGGATCCGGGAACGCGGCGGGATCGCCGCCGCCCGGGTCTTCACCCGGATCTGGCTGGCCCTGTTCGGCTGGTGGAAATGGGAGGACCTGCCCGAACTCCCGCCCGAACTCCTGTACTTCCCCAAGTGGTTCCCGCTCAGCATCTACAACTTCGGCCAGTGGGCCCGGCAGACGATCGTGCCGCTCACCGTCGTCTCGGCGAAGCGCCCGGTACGTCCCGCGCCCTTCCCGCTGGACGAGCTGCACACCGACCCGGCGGACCCCAACCCGGCCCGCCCGCTGGCCCCGCCCACCACCTGGGAGGGCCTGTTCCAGCGGCTCGACAAGGTGGTCCGCGGCTACCGCAGGGTCGCGGTGCGCCGGCTCCGCGGCTCCGCGCTGAACTCGGCGGCCCGCTGGATCGTGGAACGGCAGGAGAACGACGGCGCCTGGGGCGGCATCCAGCCCCCGGCCGTGTACTCGGTGATCGCGCTCCACCTGCTCGGCTACGACCTCGAACACCCCGTGATGCGCGCCGGCCTGGAGTCGCTGGATCGTTACGCCGTGTGGCGCGAGGACGGCGCCCGGATGATCGAGGCCTGCCAGTCGCCGGTGTGGGACACCTGTCTCGCGGCCATCGCGCTCGCCGACGCCGGGCTGCCCGCCGACCACCCGCAACTCGTCAAGGCCGCCGACTGGATGCTCGGCGAGCAGATCGTCCGGCCCGGCGACTGGGCCGTCAAACGCCCCCAGCTCCCGCCGGGCGGCTGGGCGTTCGAGTTCCACAACGACAACTACCCCGACATCGACGACACCGCCGAGGTCGTCCTCGCGCTGCGCCGCATCAGACACCACGACCCCGAGCGGATGGAGAAGGCCATCGGGCGCGGGGTGCGCTGGAACCTCGGCATGCAGTCGAAGAACGGCGCCTGGGGCGCCTTCGACGTCGACAACACCAGCCCGTTCCCCAACCGGCTGCCGTTCTGCGACTTCGGCGAGGTCATCGACCCCCCGTCGGCCGACGTCACCGCGCACGTCGTGGAGATGCTCGCCTTCGAGGGCATGGCCCACGACCCGCGCACCCGGCGCGGCATCGAGTGGCTGCTCGCCGAACAGGAGCCGGACGGCTCGTGGTTCGGCCGCTGGGGCGTCAACTACGTCTACGGCACCGGGTCCGTGGTGCCCGCCCTCACCGCGGCCGGACTGCCCGCCTCGCACCCGGCGATCCGCCGCGCGGTCACCTGGCTGGAGAACGTCCAGAACGACGACGGCGGCTGGGGCGAGGACCTGCGCTCCTACAAGCACGTCGGCGAGTGGAGCGGGCGCGGTGCCTCCACCGCCTCCCAGACGGCATGGGCGCTGATGGCGCTGCTGGCGGCGGGGGAGCGGGACGGCAAGGCCGTGGAGCGGGGCGTGCGGTGGCTCGCCGAGACCCAGCGGGAGGACGGCTCCTGGGACGAGCCGTATTTCACCGGCACCGGTTTCCCCTGGGACTTCTCCATCAACTACCACCTGTACCGGCAGGTCTTCCCGCTCACCGCGCTCGGCCGCTACGTCCACGGCGAGCCGACTCCCGAGGCCGAGAGGAGCTGAATGAGCACCACGCCCGCTCCGGCCCCGCTGCTGATCGCCTGCGCGCTCGGCATCGAGCACCTCGCCCTGCGCGCCGGCGAACGCGGCGGCGCGGACGGGCCGGTCACCGTGCTGCGCACCGGCATGGGACCCAGGGCGGCGGAACGGTCCGTCACCCGCGTCCTGGCCGACCCGGCGCTGTCCGGCGCCGCCGTGCTGGCCACCGGTTTCTGCGCCGGACTCGCCCCCGGCATGCACCCCGGCGACCTGGTCGTCGCCGAGGAGGCCCGGGACCCGCGCGGCAGCGTGCCGTGCGTCGGCACCGAACTCCTCGTGAAGGAACTCGTACGGACCCTGCCCGGCCGCACCGTCCACACCGGCCCGGTCACCGGCTCCGACCACGTCGTCCGCGGTCACGAACGGTCCGACCTGTTCGCGACCGGCGCGATCGCGGTCGACATGGAGTCGGCGGCCACCCTGCTGAGCGCCGTACGCGCCGGCGAGCGCCCGGTTGCGGCCGTACGAGTGGTCGTGGACGCTCCTGAACATGAACTCGTCCGGATCGGCACGGTGCGCGGTGGAATATCGGCTTTCCGCGTTCTTCGATCCGTTCTTCCAGCTTTCTTCGAATGGCACCGTTCTTTGCTGCTCCCCCGGAGGTGAGCCAGATGGCCATGCCGCTGCGCCAGTCGATCAAGGTCGCTACCTACTTGGCTGAACAGAAGCTTCGCAAGCGGGACAAGTTCCCGCTGATCGTGGAGCTGGAACCGCTCTTCGCGTGCAACCTGAAATGCGAGGGGTGCGGCAAGATCCAGCATCCGGCAGGGGTGTTGAAGCAGCGCATGCCGGTCGCACAGGCCGTCGGAGCGGTGCTGGAGTCCGGTGCGCCGATGGTGTCCATCGCGGGCGGCGAACCGCTGATGCACCCTCAGATCGACGAGATCGTGCGCCAGTTGGTGGCGAAGCGGAAGTACGTCTTCCTGTGCACCAACGCGATGCTGCTCCGCAAGAAGATGGACAAGTTCACGCCGTCACCGTACTTCGCGTTCGCGGTGCACATCGACGGGCTCCGCGAGCGGCACGACGAGTCGGTGGCCAAGGAGGGCGTGTTCGACGAGGCCGTGGCGGCCATCAAGGAGGCCAAGCGGCGCGGCTTCCGGGTGACCACCAACTCGACCTTCTTCAACACGGACACCCCGCAGACCATCGTCGAGGTGCTCAACTTCCTCAACGACGACCTCAAGGTCGACGAGATGATGATCTCGCCCGCCTACGCCTACGAGAAGGCCCCCGACCAGGAGCACTTCCTCGGCGTCGAGCAGACCCGCGAACTGTTCAAGAAGGCGTTCGCCGGCGGCAACCGGAAGAAGTGGCGGCTCAACCACTCCCCGCTCTTCCTGGACTTCCTGGAGGGCAAGGTCGACTTCCCCTGCACGGCCTGGGCGATCCCCAACTACTCGCTCTTCGGCTGGCAGCGCCCCTGCTACCTGATGAGCGACGGGTACGTGCCGACGTACCGGGAACTCATCGAGAAGACCGACTGGGACAAGTACGGCCGCGGCAAGGACCCGCGCTGCGCCAACTGCATGGCGCACTGCGGCTACGAGCCCACCGCCGTGCTCGCCACCATGGGATCCCTGAAGGAGTCGCTGCGCGCGATGCGCGAGACGGTCTCCGGGAACCGGGAGTGACGGCATGACCGCAGTCTCCCTGGGCCTCCCGGAGGTCCCGGCCCGGCCGGTGGCCGAGCGCCGGGTGTCCCGGCAGATCCATGTGGGCCCGGTGCCGGTCGGCGGCGGCGCCCCGGTGTCCGTGCAGTCGATGACCACGACCCGCACCTCGGACATCGGCGCCACCCTCCAGCAGATCGCCGAGCTGACGGCGTCCGGCTGCCAGATCGTCCGGGTGGCCTGTCCCACGCAGGACGACGCGGACGCCCTCGCGACCATCGCGAGGAAGTCGCAGATCCCGGTCATCGCGGACATCCACTTCCAGCCGAAGTACGTGTTCGCGGCGATCGAGGCCGGCTGTGCGGCGGTGCGTGTGAACCCGGGCAACATCAAGCAGTTCGACGACAAGGTCAAGGAGATCGCGAAGGCGGCCAAGGACCACGGCACGCCGATCCGTATCGGTGTCAACGCCGGTTCCCTGGACCGCCGGCTGCTCCAGAAGTACGGCAAGGCGACCCCCGAGGCGCTGGTCGAGTCGGCGCTGTGGGAGGCGTCCCTCTTCGAGGAGCACGACTTCCGGGACATCAAGATCTCCGTGAAGCACAACGACCCGGTCGTGATGATCGAGGCGTACCG
>NZ_JAKQYH010000026.1:0-41772 GCF_022343545.1 Streptomyces arenae | reverse complement strand
TGGGTGGCCACGGACTTGGAGCTGTCGGAGCCGGAGTCGGAACCGCCGCAGGCGGTCAGAGCGAACGCCAGCACGGCGATGGGAGCGGCGAGCAGGGCACGACGGGGCAGAACACGCATCAGGGGTGTCTCCAAACACGGGGCATCACTGGAGAGTTCGCAGAACCGTGGGGCCCGCTCTCCGGGGGACGACAACAACCCTAGAAACCCGCTGTCGAGAGGCAGACCAGCAGATGGACAGAGGCAGACCAGCAGGGCACCAATGTTTCGCCACCGACACACCGCCCACCCACAGCGCCACACCCACCCCGGATGAACTCCAGGACCAGCGAAGACACCGGCCTCGTCCAGAGAAGTCACCACGCCAAAGCTGATCGCACCCGCCCAGACACTCCGAGGTGGTCAGCCAGTGGGATCGGGAGAGCTTGCCCACCCCATGGCGGTCCCCGCAAGCAGACATCTGCTGCCAGGGGTGCTGTCTGCGGCCCGCATGCATCCAGCTGCGTCAACGGGGTAGAGGCATCCGGCTGGGGCTGTGCTTGAGGGAAGCCGGACGGGCCGGATGGACTACAGAGCGGGGGACGACGAGCGGAAATCACTGGTCGGCGAGTTCATCTCGGTTTCCGAGGCGTTCGAGGGCAGTGCGGACATCGCTGCCGCCCGTGCCCTCGCCCGGTCCTTCCTGACCGACGTGCAGGCCGTTCACGGGCTCCCGGTGTCCGGCCGCGCCATGGGCATGGTGCAGCTGGTGGTGAGCGAACTGGTGACCAACGCCCGCAAGTACGCGCCCAGGCCGTGTCTGCTGACCCTGGACATCAGGAACGGCGCCGTCGAGGTGAGCGTCTGGGACAGCAGCACCGCCATGCCCGCCGTCCTGGGCCCCGACCCCGCCCGGGTCGGCCAGCACGGACTGGAGATCGTCATGGCCGTCTCCCAGAGCTTTAAGATCCACCGCGAGCCGGTGGGCAAGCGGATCACCGCGGCCCTCCAACTCGCCGACGACCCGGGCGGAGACCCGGCCGGCCGCCAGCCCTGAGCTTGTCTCTTAACGCCTCGAAGGCGGCTGCGGTCGACGAGGCTCTCAGAACGTCTGCCCGTTTGCCCACGTCGTAGCGGGTCGCGGGCTTGCCCAGTAGCCTCACGGCATGGTCTCGGACACGGTCGCCGTCGGCATTCTTACCTTCATCGGTACCGGGTTAGCCACGGTCGCTGGGCTGTGGCAGTGGCAACGAGCTCAGGCCCGCGACACACGCGCGACCTTTCGCGCCCAGCGGGTGGAGGCGCTGAGGGAGGTATGGGAGGCGTTGTCCGCCCTTGAGGAAGCCCAGCGCACCTCGATCGCTCGCCGAGACCCCTCTGCCGCGCCTGGGGCGAACAAGGTGACGCAGGTCAATCTGCTCCTTCTCCGCCGGTCCCCCTTCCTCCGCCCAGAGGAGCAGGAGTGGGCACAGGCTTTTGCGCAGCACGTCGTACAAATTGACACTTTGATCCGGTCGGCACGGAATAGCCGCCTTGATCGAACTTGGTGGGAAGACTCCAGGGTTCAGCCCGACTCAACGCACCTTGCAGCTACCGCCGCGCATCAACTCAGGGTGCTGCGAACCAAGTTAGGCGAGCGTTACGCGGCAGTCGTGCGAGGAGACAGCGAATGAGCGCACGTGGTCGGCTACCCGACGGCCGCTTACTCGAATCACACCCGAACATGATCGCTCGTACGGGGATTTCAGAGAGGTGAACACGGTCTTCGCCTGATCATGTACTCCGACCAAGGTGCACCGATCGAGACGAAAGCCGTGAAGATGGGTCGGCTGCCTGACGCCGGTCCCGGGGAAGCGTTCGCGAAAGCGCCACGTTTCCGGGAGAACTTATTCGACTGCCTGGCCGCGCACGGGGACGAACTGTTCGAACTCGTGGACGCGCTGCTGTGTGCGGACGGACCGCGAGCTGCCGACGGGCGCCTGGTCCTCGCGGTCGACGTCAGCAACTGGCTCCGCCCCGACGTGCCGACCGGCGCGGATCGCCTGTTCTGCCACGTCTACGGGCGCAGCGGACAGTCCTCGGACCAGTTCATCCCCGGCTGGCCGTACTCCTTCGTCGCTGCCCTCGAATCAGGCCGGACGTCCTGGTGCCAGCTGCCGGACGCCGTCCGTCTCGGGCCCGGCGACGACGTCGCCGAGGCCACTGCCACCCAACTCCGCCGTGTGGTCACGGACCTGATCGAGATGGGCCGCTGGCACGTCGGCGACCGCGACATCCTCATCGTCTTCGACGCCGGCTACGACGCACCGCGCATGGCCCACCTCCTGGCCGACCTCCCGGTCGAGGTACTCGGACGGATGCGCTCCGACCGCGTCATGCGACGGCCGACACCCACGCTCAAGGAGTAGGCCCTGGCCTATCCCCAGGGCGGTCGCCCAAGCACGGAAAGGAGCTCCGCTTCGCCAAGCCGGACACCTGGAGGAAGCCGGACGAGGCCACCGTGCAGGTCACCGACCGGTACGGCACCGCCCGCGCGATGGCCTGGGACCGCATCCACCCACGCCTGACCACCCGCTGCGCCTGGATCGACCACACCGGCGAACTCCCCATCATCGAAGGCACGCTGATCCGCCTCCAGGTCGACCGCCTGCCCGGCGGAGGCGACCCGCTCCCGCTCTGGCTCTGGTCGTCCGCCACCGGCCTGAACAGCGAGGACGTCGACGTGCGCTGGCAGGCGTTCCTGAGGAGGTCCGACATCGAGCACCTCTCCAGGCTGATGAAACAGACCCTCGGGTGGACCCATCCGAAGCTGCGAACCCCCGAGGCCGGCGAGCGCTGGACCTGGCTGATCATCGCCGCGCACACCCAGATCCGCCTTCTGCGCGGGGCCGTCGCCGACTTGCGGCAGCCGTGGGAGAAGCCCGCCGAGCCCGGCCGACTGACCCCGGCCCGAGTCCGCCGGGGGTTTCGCAACCTCCGCCCGCACCTGCACTGTCCGGCCCGTGCACCGAAACCCTCAACTCCCGGACCTGGATAGCCACCTGGCTCGAAGAACCGGCGGCCTGCCACCCGCTACGACGTGGGCAAGGCCGCGAAACGACCCGAGAGCATCATCGAACGAAACCGACTCAGCCCATAAGGAACAAGCTGAGCGCGGCCCGGCATCCGCACGCGTGCAGCCGTCAGCCCTCCCGTGGGGAGACCGGGAGGGACGGCGAGCCCCGCCGTCACATGAGCGGGACGGCAGGGCCCAACAGGGGCCCTCACCTGGGGGATTGGATCGCGCCCGCCTGCACACCATGCACCACAAACCGGCCATGCGGATAGATCCCTGACCGAAAGCATTCGATCCGGCTGCACCAACTCGGACGGGTGAACTCCCCCAATCTGTCAAATTTATTGACTGGTTCGCGCTACGGTGGGCGCATGACCGTATCCACCGAGAACTCCCCTGATCTGATCGCCGGGGACCTCGCCGTCGCCATCCATCGGGGGTCCATCCGTGACGGGGAACGGCTCCCGTCGCAGGCCAAGCTGGCGCAGTCCTACGGGGTGTCGTCGGGCACCGCGGCCGCCGCGCTGGCCAAGCTCGCGGCCGCCGGCCTCATCCGGACCGCGCCGGGCAGCGGCACCTACGCCACCGCGCGCCCGGAGGCGTCCGAGCCGAACCCGGTCTTGGACGTCATGGCGGCGGCCTCGGTCTGCCGGACGCTCGCAGGCCGGGAGTTCGCCCCCGGCGAACCCGACCCGCCGACCCTTCCCGTCGGCGGCAGCCCGCGCTGGGGGACGGTGTGGGAGGACGAGGAGACCATGCCGCCCCGCCGGCTCGACGTCGGCGTCCTGACCGTGCTCGACCGGCACGTCCTGCGCTGGATGAGCGAGGCGTACCTGTCCGCCGCCCGCCGCCTGGTGGCGCACGGCGTGAGCGATGCCGACCGGCACCTGATCGAGTCGGCCCGCGCGATCCTCCGCGACGGCGGCCGGCGCCCCGAGGGCCAGCCCGGCATCGCCCTGTCCGGCGGCCCGACACCGGCCGAGGAGGACGTGACCCTGCGGATCTGGCCCGAACGCGGCGAGCCCCGCGACCCGGACGGCCCGCCGTTCTAGCCCCCGCCCGGCATGTCCCTGCTGGGCGGCCGTCCACTTCCCGGCGCACGGCCGCCCACCCACCCAGTCACCAGAGCAACCGAGACCAGGAGGACCCCCATCGTGACCGTCACTCTCCGCCCGCATCAAGTCGAAGCCGTCGACGCGGTCCTGCGCCATCTCTCCGAACAGCCCGGACGGGGCATTCCGCCCGACGGGCTGCGCACCCAGGTCATCGCCGCTACCGGGTCTGGGAAGACGCTGATCGGGGTGGCGGCAGCCGGCCGTCTGTCCGCGCGCCGGGTGCTGGTCCTGGTCCCGACCCTGGACCTGCTCTTGCAGATGGCCACCGCGTGGCGGGCGGGTGGCCGGCGCGGCGCGATGATCGGTGTCTGCTCGCTGCGGGGCGCGGACAGCCAGGAACTGCCGTGCACGACCGACCCGGACGAACTGATCGCCTGGACCGCCGGCCCCGAGACCGTCACCGTGTTCGCGACCTACGCGTCGGTCGGCATGGGCACCCTCCAGCGCGCGCACGCCGCCGGGCTCAGGGTGTGGGACCTGATGGTGGTGGACGAAGCCCACCGGGTCAGCGGCGACGGTATGAAGCCGTGGGCGGCCGTGCACGACCAGACCCAAGTCCCCGCCGTGCGGCGGCTGTACATGACCGCCACCGCGCGCATCTGGGAGACCGACGGAGAGGGGGAGCGGCCGCGGCTGGTGGCCTCCATGGACGACGACTCCGAGGTCTTCGGGCCGGTCGCCTACAAGCTCAAGCTCAGCGAAGCGATCCGCATGGGGCTGGTGGCGCCGTACCAGGTGCTGTGCCTGGACATCCGCGACCCCGAGCTGTACGCCGCGATGACGACCGAGGCGACCGGCTCCGACGCTGTACGCGGGGCGCGGCTGGCGGCCGTGCAGACCGGACTCATGCGCGCCGCGGTTGAGGAGCGGTTCCGGCGGGTGCTCAGCTTCCACAGCCGCGTCGGGGAGGCGGAGGCCATGGCGGCCGCCGTGCCGGTGACGGCGGCCCGCCTCGCCGAGGACGACCCCGAGACGTTCCCGCCGCCGGCGCAGGTGTGGTCGGCATGGCTATACGGCGAGCACCCTCCCGCCCACCGTCGGGCCGTGCTGGAAGAGTTCGCCTCCGACTACCTCGGGAGTCCCGGCCTGGACGGGACGGACGTGCGCGCCGAGCTGCGGGTGCTGTCCTCGGTCCGGGTGCTGGGTGAGGGCGTCGACACGGCCGAGTGCGACGCTGTGCTGTTCGCGGATGCCCGCGGTTCGATGGTGGACATCGTGCAGATGGTCGGGCGCGCGCTGCGGATCCGGCCCGGGGTCGGCAAGCTCGCCACACTGATCGTGCCGGTGTTCCTCGGGGAGGACGAGGACGCGAACGAACTGCTCACCTCCGACGCCTACGGCACCCTCGCCAAGATCCTCGGAGCACTGAGGGCCCAGGACACGGACACGATCGAAGCACTCGCCGACCCCCGTATCCGCAACGCCCGACCGGCACCGGACACGGACATCGACCACGACCAGGACCAGAACGACGACGGCCAGGACCAGGACGTCGTCCAGGTCGGCGCCGCGGCGGCCGGGGTGCTCAGGTTCAGCGAGGAACGCGACCCCGCCGCCCTCGCCCAGTTCGTCCGGCTGCGGGTCATCGACCCCGAAGCCGCGTACTGGCTGCGCGGCATCGAAGCCGCCACCCGGTGGCTGCGCGAGACCGGCAACACCGAACTGCGCGTGCCCTACACGTACGTCACGCCGGAAGACTGGGGCGCGGCCGGCTCGCATCCGCTGGGGGTGTGGGTCGCGGATCAGCGCCGGTACTACGCGGCCGGGACGCTGGAGGCGGCGCGCGTCGAGCAGCTGGAGACGCTCGGGATGGTGTGGTCCGTACAGGCGTCCGCGTGGGAGGCCGGCCTCGCCGTCGCCCGCGCCTACGCCGACACACACGGCCACCTCCTCCCGCCCACCACCGCCGTCTTCGGCGGGGACAACTTCCCCATCGGGGTGTGGCTGAAGAACCAGCGCGCAGCGGCCCGGAAGGCGACGGAGAACGCCGAACGGCGCGCTGCCGGGGAAACGGGCGTCTCCTATGCCGGAGAGCTGTCACAGGCCCGTATGGAGGCTCTGGCCGACCTGGACCCGGGATGGTGCCCGGTGTGGGACATCTCCTGGCAACGCTGCCTGCGCCTCACCCTCGCCCACGTGAAAGCCGGAGACGCACTCCCAGTCCGACCGGGCGAACTCATCGTCCAAGGCGAAGACCTCGGGGTGTGGGTGGCTGGCCAGCGGGCCGGGTGGGACAAGCTCATGCCCACGCAGCAGTGGCTCCTGGAGTCGATGGGGATCGTGCCCCCGGCCGAGGGCGAGCCGACGGCGGGTGCGCCCCGGTCACAGGACGCCCGGTGGGCTATCAACCTCACCGCCGCCCGCCAGTTCCACGCACGGGAGGGACATCTCCAGGTACCCCGGCAACACATCGAGATCACTGGGAACGGCGACGGGAGCCACGGGCCAGCGGCCGTGAAGCTCGGGGCATGGCTCGACAACACCCGGCGCAGGGCCGCCAAGCTCAGCCCGGAACGCCGCGCGGCGCTCGACCAGCTGGGGATGCGCTGGTCCTAGACCGGCCGTACGCGGACGGCCCGCCCCGAGATCGGGACGGGCCGTCGACATGTGCGTGGCCGTGAAGGGGCGGTCGCCTACGCGGCGAAAGACTCCACGAGGCATCGCCGAACGATCACCCTCATGAGCAATAGGTGAGGCCCAGGGACACCGTCCGTACCTTCTCTTCGTGGGTCTGAACTGATCTTTCGTAGGACCGGTGGGCCCAGGAACCCTGGGTATGGCTGTCACTGTCGTGCCGCTGTCGTGGCTTGAGGGGAATGGCCGCCCAGGGTTCCGCGACGACTCGGCCACTCCTCGGCTGCGGTCACCGCCGCGTCCGCGCCGTTCCTGGAAGACCAGAATCGAAACCCCGAGCGGGCCCCGCGTCTGTTTCGAGGCCCGCATCGAACGGAAGAACAGGAAGCCACTGGTGGCCCGGTTCGGTGGAATACCCCTCCAGCGGCAGCGGTCGGCGAAAGTCACCGATCGACGGCCTGTTCGGGTGGACTGTCCACACAAGGAGCTGATTACTCGGCTCTTGGCGGACACCTGCGAGATCTGTGGAGCCACGGGCGATGTCCAGGTACATCACATCCGTGCCCTCGCCGACCTCGCACATGCCGGACAGCCGCCGTCCGACCGGGCACGAGTCATGCTGGATCGGCGCCGCAAGACCGTCGTGGCCTGCGACGCCTGCCATGACCGCATCCATGAAGCGCAGACGGCCAGATCATTCACGCCGTGATCACGCCGTGATCACGGGAGAGCCGGATGACCGGGAAACCGTCATGTCCGGTTCGGCGACCCAGCCTCCTGGCTGATGCACCACCGCCGTCTCGCCCGCGACTACGAGACTCACCCGCACCGATCAGAGGCCATGATCCACGTCGCGATGATCGACAGCCCTCAAAGAAAACTGGCGCGTGCTGAAAGAGCGTTTGTCCCGGCGAGGTTGTTTGGTTCGAGGTTCAGGTGGCGCGCCGGTTCGGGGTGGATTCGCTCGTGAGTCGTCGGCTTATGAACTCAAGGCCCGGATCAACGGGGGACGCCGTGCTGACGCCGGCGGCCGACATCGATCCGGCGTCGGCCCGCCGGTGAGCGGCGAGTTCGTGCTGTTCCAGCAGCCCGGCTACTGACGGCATCCGCGACCTCCCGGGGGGGCGACGACACGGTACGCCGCCACTCCCACTGGATCACCGACCCTGCGCCTGACCGGCGAAAACGCCGTCCGCGGATTCGGAACGGCAACGGCCGCCGAGTCGACATCACCGGATCAGGGTCGCGTCCCGAGATGAAACAACGGGTGAAAAGGACCCGCCTCTCAGAGCAGTTGGGGCTCCGCCGGGTGAGAGGCCTCGTTGTCCGGGTCGTGCAGGGGCGGGATGAACAGGGAGAGCAGCAGGGCTGCCGCGGTGACCAGGGATCCGAGCCAGAAGATCCAGGTGTAGCCGGTGTCGAGGTAGAAGGCGGTGCCGTCGACGACCGTGCTGTCCGCGGCGAGGATGGCGTAGGCGCCGGCGGTGACGACGGCTCCGAACAGGCTGATGAGCATGTTGAGCATGCCGCTGCCCAGGCCCTGTTCGTCGCGTGAGACGACGCCGACCACGAGTGCCGGGGCTCCCGCGACGACGATGCCCGCGCCGACGTTGGCGATGCAGGAGGTGACGATGAGTTGGAGTTCGTTGCCGTGGTAGACGCCGACGAGGCCGTAGCCGATGGCCATCACGGCCAGGCCGGCGCACCAGATTCTGCGTACGTCGAGGTGGCGCAGGCTGCGGCTGATGAGCAGGCCGGTGCCGAACATCACGAGGTTCCAGCTGACGCTGACGACGGCGTTGTGGTGTGCCGTCCAGCCCAGGCCGGCCGATACGCCGGGGATGTGCGGGTAGAGGGCGAGCAGGATGGCCAGGCCGGGCATCGTGAAGGCGACGGTCTGAGCGAGTCCGCCCGCGGTCAGCGCGAGGGCGACCGGGCGGCGACGCAGCACACTCAGGTCGAGGATGGGGTGGTCACTGGCGCGTTCCACGAAGAAGAAGGCGGTCAGGGCGATGGCACCGGCCAGGAGCCAGCCCAGGGTTCGTATGTCCGTCCAGCCCCAGCTCTGCGCCTGGCTGACGGCGTAGACCACGGAGGTCAGGCCGCCGCCGAGGACGAGGCCGCCCAGCCAGTCGAAGCCGGAGTCGGAGGCGTGCCGTGGTGTCTCCGGGATCAGGAACGCGATCAGGGTGAAGGCGAGGGCGGTGGCCGCGGCGAGGAACCACAGCACGCCGCGGTAGCCCCAGTGGTCGACGAGCCAGCCCGCGAGGAACGGGGAGATGAGGGCGACCAGCCCGACGCTGCTGCCCATGATGCCGCTGGCGGGTTTGACCAGCCGGGAAGGGAAGACGTCGCGCACCGCGGCGAAGGACAGGGCTCCGAACGGTCCGTAGCAGCCGGCCACCGCGCGGCCGGCGAGCACGAGCCAGAAGCTCCCGGCCAGGGCTGCGAGGGTCTCGCCGAGCGCCCCCAGGGCGGTCATCGCGAGCATGACGCGCCTCTTGCCGTAGAGGTCACCCAGCTTGATCACGAAGGGCGTGAGGAGCGTGGACACCAGTGTCAGAGTCAGTCCGAACCAGACCACCTGGGTGGTGTGGAACGCCTGAGCGACGCCGGCGGTGGCGTTGGCGCCGAGGATGCCGCCGGCGGCCAGGAGCTGGGTCGGCCAGGCGAGTGCGACCAGCAGCAGCACGAGGCGGGGAGTCCACCGCCCGTCCGCGGGGGCCCGGACTGCGCGGTCGGCTGAGGGGCTTGATGACATCGGCGTCATGCCAGCCCTCCTTTCACGGAGGTACCGAGGGAGGAGAGAGAAGCGCGGGGGGTGTACGCAGGAGGGAGGGTCGGCGTAACGCGCATCTCATATGGACGTGACCGCGCGGCAACCCGTCATCGCGTGACGTCGATGATGACCCGAATACCTAGTACTCGCTAGGTATCCGGGTTATGACCCACGTCACACAGAGAAACCACAGGCGGACAGTGGCCGGCGGCCCTCACGCGGGTCGCCGGTACTGTTCTGGCATGGCGACACCCAGGGGGCCGCGCGGCCACTACACGGCGGGCCGGGCGCGGCGGACGCAGATCCTGGAAGCGGCCCTGCTCCGCTTCGGCCAGGACGGCTACCGCAAGACGCCGCTGGCCCGCATCGCACGCGACGCCGGTGTCACCGACGCCGGGCTCCTGCACCACTTCCGTGACAAGCAGCAGCTGCTGCTCGCGGTGATCGAGTTCTGGCACGAACGCATGGATGTGCGATGGGAGCGCGTCTCGGACTCCGTACGGGACGCCTTCCGCTGCCACCTGGAGGACACGGCCGAGACACTGGCCATGCCCGGCATGGTCGAACTCGCCGTCGTCCTCACCGCCGAGGCCACCGCGCCCGACCATCCGGCCCACACGCACTTCACCACCTGGCAGGAGAAGGGCGTGGCGGAACTCGCCGACCGCCTGCGGGCCGGAAGCCGCAACGGTGAGCTGCAACCCGATCTGGACCACGAGAGCATCGCCCGCGAGTGCGCCGCGCTGGATGCGGGGCTGATGCAGCAGTGGCTGGCCGGAGGGCGGTCCTTCGACCTCATCGCCGTCATGCGCGGCCACCTCGACCGCCTCCTGCGGGCCATCTCCACCGACGGGCAGGGGCTGTAATCCGACCGGCCTTCACGCTCCGGTCCTCACGCTCCGGCCTTCACGTTTGCCGTACCGAGCACGCCGCTGCTTGTCATGCGCATGACATTCACCTCGCGGCATCCACATCCGCGTGACGCATGTCACCCACCTCAATGCCTAGTAATCACTAAGTGTTCGCCGCATGATCGAGCCTGCTCACCCCCGGCGCTGAGAAAGGCCGCCCATGCATCACCGCTGGACCGCACACGTCGTCAGCCCCCGCCTCGCCACCCCCGCCGAAGGACCCCGCCCGGCCGCACTGCTGCGCGGCGAGTTCACGGTGCGGGCGCCCGTGCGGTCGGCCCGGCTCCTGGTCACCGCGCTCGGCGTCTACGAACCGGAGCTCAACGGCACCCCGGTCGGCGACCACGTCCTGGCCCCGGGCTGGACGAGTTACCGCCACCGGCACCGCTACCAGTCCTTCGACGTCACCTCCCAGGTCCGCCAGGGCCGCAACGCCTGGGGTGCCCACCTGGCCGACGGCTGGTACCGGGGGCTGCTCGGCTTCAACGGCGGCACCCGGGACATCTACGGCGAACGCACCGGGCTCCTGGCCGAGCTGCGCATCGACTACGCCGACGGCACCACCGAAACCGTCACGACCGGGGACGACTGGCGCTGGAGTCCCGGGCCCGTCCTCGCCTGCGGCCTGTACGAGGGCGAGGAGTACGACGCCCGCCGCGAGCAGGCGGACTTCAGCACGGCCGGCTTCGACGACTCGGCATGGCAGCCCGTCGACATCCTCGACTTCGACACCGCCGTCCTCTTCCCGGCCGACAGCCCGCCGGTGCGCCGCACCCGGCGCATCGCACCCGTCGCCGTGACCGCCTCCCCCACCGGCCGCACGGTCCTCGACTTCGGCCAGAACCTCGTCGGACGACTGCGCATCCGCGTGCGCGGCGCGGCCGGTGACACCGTCACCCTCCGCCACGCCGAGGCCCTCCAGGACGGCGACCTCTGCACACGTCCGCTGCGGCACGCCGCCGCCACCGACCGCTACGTCCTGCGCGGCGACCCGGCGGGCGAGGAGTGGGAACCCCGCTTCACCTTCCACGGCTTCCGCCACGCCGACGTCGAGGCCCGGCCCGGCGTCCTCGATCCCGCCGATGTCACCGCCGTGGTCCTCCACAGCGATCTGCGCCGCACGGGCTGGTTCTCCTGTTCCGACGCCTCCTTGAACCGCCTGCACGAGAACGTGGTGTGGGGCATGCGCGGCAACTTCGTCGACGTGCCCACCGACTGCCCGCAACGCGACGAACGGCTCGGCTGGACCGGCGACGTCCAGGTCTTCGCCCCGACCGCCGCCTTCCTCTACGACGTGCGGGACTTCCTGCGCTCCTGGCTGCGCGACCTCGCCGCCGACCAGAGCGTCGACGAACGCCGTATACCCCCGGTGTTCAGCCCCGACATCCCCGTCATCACCCCGGTGCCCCTTCCGCCCGGCAACCCGCCGATGGCCGGCTGGTGCGACGCCGCCGTCATCGTGCCCTGGGTGCTGTACGAGCGCTACGGCGACACCGACGTGCTGCGCGACCAGTACCCCTCCATGCGGGCCTGGGTCGAGGCCGTCGACCGCCTCGCCGGACCCGACCGGATCTGGGGCGAGGGGTTCCAGTTCGGCGACTGGCTGGACCCGACGGCGCCGGCGGACGACCCCGGGCGCGCGACGACCTCGTCCGCCCTGGTCGCCACCGCCTACTTCGCGCACGCCGCACGCCTGCTGGCCCGCACCGCGGAGGTCCTGGACGACCACACCGAGGCCGCGCGCCACCACGCCCTGGCCGACGCGGTCCGCGACGCGTTCCGCGCCCGTTTCCACACCGGCGGCGGGCGCCTGTCGCAGGACACACAGACCGCCTACGCCCTCGCCCTGTGCTTCCGGCTCCTCGACGACGACGCCGAGCGCGCGGCAGCCGGACGCCGGCTGGCGGGCCTCGTGGCCGACCGCGGCCATCGCATCGGCACCGGCTTCCTCGGCACCCCCCTGGTCTGCGACGCGCTGACCGACACCGGGCACGTGGACACCGCCTACCGGCTGCTCACCCAGCGGTCCTGCCCGTCCTGGCTGTACCAGGTCGACATGGGCGCCACCACCGTGTGGGAACGCTGGGACAGCATGCTTCCCGACGGCACCGTCAACCCCGGCGAGATGACCTCCTTCAACCACTACGCCCTCGGCGCCGTCGCCGACTGGATCCACCGCACCGTCGCCGGCCTCGCCCCCGCGGAGCCCGGCTACCGTCGGCTCCTCGTCCGCCCCCGTCCCGGCGGCGGCCTCACCTGGGCCCGGGCCGAGCACGACACTCCGTACGGCCGTGCCGAGACCGCCTGGCGCATCGAAGGCAAGTCGCTGCGCGTCGACCTCCTCGTACCCCCACAGGCCACCGCACTGGTCGACCTGCCGGGGGCGCGGAACAAGGAAGTCGGCCCCGGCCGTCACACCTTCTTCACCCCGTTGCCCGCAGCCACGCGCTGACACCCGGCCGGCCCCGCAGAAACACCCCCCTCACCGCATGCCTCTTCAGCTCAAGGAACACACATGACACACTTCAGGCTGCCCGACACCTTCCTGTGGGGCGTCGCCACCGCGGGACACCAGAACGAGGGCGGCAACAGCGCCAGCGACACCTGGTTCCTGGAACACACCGCCCCCTCCCTGTTCCGTGAGCCGAGCGGACAGGCCTGCCGCGGCTACGAGCACTGGGCGGCGGACCTCGATCTGGCCGCCGGGCTCGGTCTCAACGCCTTCCGGTTCTCCGTCGAATGGGCGCGCGTCGAACCCGAGCGCGGGGTCGTCGACCCGGACTCCCTCGACCACTACGAACGCATGGTCGACGGCTGCCTGGAGCGGGGGCTCTCGCCCCTCGTGACGTTCAATCACTTCACCGCACCGCACTGGTTCGCCGCCGGCGGCTCCTGGACCGCGGCCGACGCACCGGCCCGATTCGCCGAACAGTGCGATCGTGTCATGGCGCGCTTCGGCGACCGCATCGCGTATGCCGTCACCCTCAACGAACCCAACCTCGAACAGCTGCTCCAGGCCGGTGCGAAACTCCCGGCCGAGGCCGAGGCACTCAAGGTCCAGATGCTGGCAGCCGCGGCACGCGCCGCCGGCAGCGACACCTACGCCAGTGCCAACGTCATCCCGGCCGACCGGCAGGACGAGTTCCAGGCGGCGTTCACCCGTGCCCACCGCGCGGCCCGCGAGGCGATCAAGGCCCGCCGCGGGGACCTTCCCGTAGGCGTCTCGATCGCCATCGCCGACGAAGTGGCCCTCCCCGGCGGTGAAGAACGCCGGGACGCCAAGCGTGCCGCCGTGTACGACCACTGGCTGCGCGAGGCACGCCACGACGACTTCATCGGCGTACAGAACTACGAGCGAATCGTCCACGGTCCCGACGGCGAGGTGGCCGTCGAGGGCGAACGCAACGGCATGGGCACCGCCATCGCACCCGGCTCACTCGCGGGCGCGGTGCGCTACGCCCACGAGGTGTCCCAGGTGCCCGTGCTCGTCACCGAGCACGGCATCCAGACCGCCGACGACACCCAGCGGGCCGCCTTCGTCCCGGCCGCCGTCCAGGAGCTCGCGGCCGAGGCCGGCGCGGGCACGCCCGTACTGGGCTACTGCCACTGGACACTGCTGGACAACTTCGAGTGGATCTTCGGATACGGCGCCCAGCTCGGGCTCCACACCGTCGACCGCGAGACCTTCCAGCGCCACCCGAAACCGAGCGCGAAGGCCTACGCGAAGGTGGTGCGAAGCCACCGGGAGGCCATGGCCGGACCCGGCAGCAGCTGACCGGCCCCAGAAAACCGCGGCACACCACGGTGTGCCCACCCGGCCTCGCGCACGGGCATGCGCCGCCGGCTCCACACCATGCACGGAGCCCGTCAGCTCACAGACGGTCCCCTCCCCCCCGTTGGTCCACCAAAGCCCCGACGGCCCCTCTGTCCCGTGGAACCGCAGGCGGCCGCCCCGATCCGATCCTGGACCTGCGCATGCCGGGACGCCGGCCGCCGGCCGCCGTGCTGCTCGGCTCCTGCGTCCCCCAGGCTGCCCTCTCCGCCTCGCAGGCGACCCTGAGGCGTCTCCGTCTTCGCCGGTGGTGGGAGGTGCGGCCCGCCCCGGCCGTCCGGGCCATCCGGCCCGTCCGGGCCGTCCGGCCCGTCCGGGCCGTCCGGGCCGTCCGGGGCGGAAGCGCCGTCACGACCGGACGGGTGCGGGACGGGTAAGTGCGGGCCTGGCGTGGCCAGCGCGGCCAGGGAAGCAGGGGTGCGCCAGCCGGCCGGGGGGCGCCGCGGGCGGGATGAGGCCGGCATCGCGAGCTGCGCGAGGTTGGTGTCGGCACTCTGGGCGAGTTCGGCCTCGGCCTGCGCGGTGGTCAGCGCGCCGAGCCACTGGGGTGCGCCAGTCTGGTTCACGGCGGCGTAGCGCTCGCACTTGACCGCCTGAAGGTCCTTCTTCAGGCGGCGGGAGCGGGCCGCCCGCGCCCACCGTACGGCGCTGATCTGTTCGCCAGTCGCCTGGCCGGCCAGGTCCGCACAGCCCAGGTAGCGGCCGGTGGCCGGGTGGCAGGCCTCAATGCGGTGATCGTGGCGGGGCATGAAACGGACACGGACACGGACCTGGATCCCGGCCTGGCCTGGTCATCCACGCACCCGCATCGTCGCGTTTCCGGAAGCGGATACCGCGGGTGGTCAGCGTGCGGATGCCGGCGTCCTGCAGGGTGAACGTCCACAGATCCGCCGCGGGCACACCCCGCAGCGGGGGGGATCGTCCTGCCACGCCCGGTCGGACGACTCCAGCGGGGCCCGCGGCCTGGGCTCCAGGCGGCCCTCCGTCCGCGCCGCATCCAGCCAACGCCACACCGTGCGCACATTCACCCCGCCGACCCGGGCGCCCGCACGCACATGCGCCGTCGTCAACGCCCCCGCCGCATCCAGCTCCAGCAACCGCGCAACCAACACCGGCCGGGACATCCTCAACCCGGCCGTGATCTCATCCCACGCACCCGGCTCCCCCACCCCACACCCCTCCGGACGCGCACCACCGACACCGACCGCCGCGCCGCCACCTCCCCCCGGGAAGAATCAGAAGTGCCGTTCCCGAGACAGCGCAGTGCAGCGCAGCGCAGCGGGGTATACCGGCCCCACGACAGCCGCGACCGCCACATACACCGCCCCACGACAGCGACCGCACCCCCACTCGACACCCCACCAGCGGCAACAACCCGACCTGACCAGCCGTCACCGACACCAACCCGCTGACCCCGACCCGGCACATCGCAATGTGGCACTTCACCGTCACCCGGATCCGCATCTCCCCGATGCGCCGGCCTCACCTGCGCCGGCCCGAAGCCGCCCGAAGCCGCAACTGCGCTTCATGACGGCAGGCTTGGGCGTGCCGGCCATGTGGGCCACGACCTACGCCCCGCCGCTTTTCCACTGAGTTCCCTACCGAAGAGCACCCTTGCGGGGCCGCCGAGCTTCTGCCCGGTGACCCCGCCGCATTCGGGTGTCTTCCGGACTTGGCCAGCGGCCCCGGCCAGGGCCTGCGCGCCTTCCGTGACCCCTACGCCGCCGAGGACGATGCGCAAGAGGCCTGACGTCCTGGGCGTATCGGGGGCGTCAGGCCCTTCGTTCGCTGCTTGTCACCGGGCCCCGGGACCGGGGGCGGGCGGGGTGCGCGGCCGCAGGCGCTCTCCCTGCGGCCCGAACATGATCAGGTACTCGACCGGGCCGCCTGGGCCGGCGTTCGCGACCCCGTGGGGACTGCGGGTGTCGAACTCGGCGACGTCCCCGGCACTCAGGACGAGGTCCTGGCCGCCGAGTGCGAGCCACAGCCGCCCGTACAGGACGCACAGCCATTCCCAGCCGTCGTGGGAGACCTGCCGGGGCCGCGCGGGCGGCTCCCCGACGGCGGGCAGGACGTGTTTGTGGGCGTGCAGGCCCCCGACGTACCGGGTCAGCGGCAGCACCGCCTTGTCGTCGCCGAAACGCCGGAGCGCGGAGGTGCGGGGCTCGGCGGCGAAAGCGGTGCCGGCCAGTTCGTCCAGGGAGACGCCGTACTCCTTCGCCAACTGCAGCACCACTTCCAGGGTGGGCTTGCGCCGGCCGGTCTCGATCCGCGACAGCGTGCTCGGGGAGATGCCGGTCGCGCAGCTGACGGCGGTGAGCGTGGAGCCGCGGTGTTCGCGTGCGGCCCGCAGCCGGGGGCCCATCGCCGCCAGCGTGTCGGCCACGGTTTCGCCTGTCACCCGCTCTGCCCCCCTTGCGGACGTGCCGCTGCGCCATCCTGTCCTGCACGTTTGCCAGAGTGGCAAGGGTAGTCGCGGTGGACGGCCGCCGCGCCGCATGATCGATGCGTGCCTGTGTCCACCCGCGAACCGGGAGAAGAGCCCATGCAGAGCGAGCCGTCCGCCGCACTCCGCCACCGCACCGTCGAGGCCCCTGCCGGGCGCCTGCACCTGGTCGAGCAGGGCACCGGCCCGCTGGTCCTGCTCGTGCACGGCTTCCCCGAGTCCTGGTACTCCTGGCGCCGCCAGCTCCCGGCCCTCGCCGCGGCCGGCTACCGGGCGGTGGCGATCGACGTGCGCGGCTACGGCCGCTCCTCCAAGCCTGCGCAGAGCGATGCCTACCGGATGCTGGACCTGGTGGCGGACAACGTCGCCCTCGTGCACGCCCTCGGTGAGGAGAACGCGGTGGTCGTCGGCCACGACTGGGGCTCCAACATCGCCGCCACCTCCGCCCTGCTCCACCCCGAGGTCTTTTGGGCCGTCGCGCTGCTGAGCGTCCCCTACGCGCCGCCCGGCGGCCCCCGCCCCACCGACATCTTCGGCCGGATCGGCGGCCCCGAGCAGGAGTTCTACGTCTCCTACTTCCAGGAGCCCGGCCGCGCCGAGACGGAGATCGAGCCCGACGTGCGGGGCTGGCTCGCGGGCTTCTACGCCGCCCTGTCCGCCGACACCATGCCCGCCCCGGGCGAGCCCGACCCCCACTTCGTCGCCCACGGCGGCCGGCTGCGTGACCGATTTCCCGCCGGCATCCTCCCGGCCTGGCTGACCGAGGACGACCTCGACGTCTACGCCGGAGAGTTCGAGCGCACGGGCCTGACGGGCGCCCTCAACCGCTATCGCACCATGGACCGCGACTGGGAGGACCTCGCTCCCCACCGCGGCGCCCCGATCAAGCAGCCGTCCCTGTTCATCGGCGGCGCCCTGGACGCCTCCACCACCTGGATGTCCGACGCCATCGACGCCTTCCCCACCACCCTCCCCGGCCTGACCGCCTCCCACCTCGTCGAGGGCTGCGGCCACTGGATCCAGCAGGAACGCCCCGAGGAGATCAACCGCCTGCTGACCGGCTGGCTCGACACCCTCACGGGCTGAACCGCCCGGCGCGGCCGGGGCCCCCGCACACGGAACAGTTCGGCCCACGTACCCGAGCGCAGCGGCTACGGCCGGATGCCACGCGATTCTCACAAATGACCAGTAATGACCAGTAACGACCAGGTGCGGGAGGTCTGCGAACACACCGGTGCCGCTCACGAATCCACCGGTGGCCGTTCGCAGAACCCCTCTCACAAACCGGCATGCTGGGCGAGACAGTTCTGACAGAGGGTGGCCCCGACGCCCGATCAAGCAGCGAACGCGGTAGAACGAAACGACTGCCCGAAGTGTGCAGCCCCGGGCGGGCAACGCCTGCCGCACTCGGAACGGGAAATACGCAACGAAATACCACACCGCCCGCTTCATCCTCGTCCCCGCGCTCCGCGAGGAACGGGAGGTGCCGTCCCCGGGGACCGCGACCCGGGGCGGCCGTGGAAGGCGGGCCTGCCCGTCGAAGCCCCGCCGGCCGCCGCGACGGCCCTGCCGACCCGGACCGGGTACGCCCGCTGTTCGACCGCCCAGCAGGAACTCGCCTCCCAACTCGCCGCGCTCGAACCGGTCCGCAAGCGGATCTCCCCCGAGAAGGTCCCCACCCGGATCAGGATGCGGCCGGACCAGGAAGCGGCCGCTGCTGGATGCGGCCGCTGCTGGATGCGGCCGCAGCTGGAGAAGGCGTCGAAGCCCGCGTACGACACCAAGGAGGCCGCCCCCGACCAGGAGGACATCCAGGTCGTCCTCACCGTCCACGAACTCAAGGCGCCCTTGCCCGCACCGCCGCCGCGCCGATGACCCCCTCCGGCCGGCCTCAGGACGCCGGCGTCCAGCTCGAACTCCGCACCGGCCCGCTCGCCGGCATCTGCGACCCCGACGGCAAGGGCGCGGTGTCCTTCGCCGTACCCGCCGTCGCCGCCCAGCTCGACCGTAACTGCATCCGGGACAAGACCCTGAAGGGCCTGCAGACCGCCGCTGCCGAAGGCAACCACGGCGGACGTCCCAAGGCCGTCGACGGCGACCCGCTCACCTTCACCGCGGCGCCGAAGAACAAGGGTGTCCCCGACCCCGGCATCGCGAAGAAGCCGACGATCAAGGCGGGCAGGAACGCGGGACGCCACCCCTTGGCCGCCTCGCTGTACCGGGCGCTCGCCGAAGCCGAAGAAGCCGACACGTCCGACGACGACGCACAGGTCATCGGCCCCCGGCCGCCCGGTCCGCGCCCGCATCACCGGCCGCGGAACCGGCACCGGACCGGAGCTGACGGATCGGCTCACCGCACAAGTCCTGGACGGCGCCACCGTGAGCCTCCGCCACCTTGAAGACGCAGGTCAAAGGGCTGGCGTGACGGCCGCCCCCGGCTCTCACGCCGGTCGCAGGCGGCAGTGTCCGAAGTGGATCGCCTGTCAGCGGTCGACTCCCGCCCGGAACCGGTCCCGATGTTCTGCCCGTGCTTGTTCTTCAGGGCCGGTGACCCGGCACCGGCGTCTCAAGACCAGGCGATCTCGCCATGGCGGTCGACGAAGCGTCCGGTGCCGGCCCCAGGCCCCTCGGTGGCGAGGGCGACGATCGCGTCCGTGCCCTCGGTGACGCTCTGGAAGCCGCTGTGACCGTTGATGTCGGTCGCGGTGTAGCCGGGGTCGGCGGCGTTGACGCGAATGCCCTTGAGCCCCTTGGCGTACTGCGTGGTCAACATCGTCAGCGCCGCCTTCGAGGCGGCGTACAGCGGCACGGCGACGAGCGACTCGGACCGGCCGGGGTCATGGGTGAAGGCGAGGGAGCCCATACCGCTGCTGACGTTGATGATCACAGGGTCGTCCGAACGGCGCAGCAGCGGCAGGAACGCGGCGGTGGTGCGGACCACGCCGATGACGTTGACGTCGAGGACGGCGCGGGCGTCGGCGGCGGTGAGGTCGCCGGGATCACCGAAGGGACCCTGTACACCCGCGTTGTTGACCAGGACGTCGATCCTGCCCTCGTGCTCGGCGACGTCCGCGGCGGCGGCGGCCACCGACGCGTCGTCGGTCACGTCGACGGGGACGAAGCGCGCGCCCAGCGCGGCGGCTGCCTCCTCACCCCGCTCACGGTCACGCGCTCCCAGGACAACGGTGTGACCGCACGCGATGAGGCGGCGGGCGGTCTCGCGGCCGATGCCCTTGTTGGCTCCGGTGATGAAAGTGATCGTCATGCCTTCGATGGTCGCCCGGACGAGGGAGCCGGACCAGGGACGCCTCGACGGTGGGAAGACCAGTACCACCCTCGCGCCCCCGCATGTGATCAGGGACGCGGGAGGATGAAGAGCATGACGACGACACCCCACCAGGCCGGACTGGGCGCGATGATCCGCACGTGGCGCAACCGGCTGCCCCCGTCGGCCGCCGGGCTGCCGGTCGTCCGCAAGCGCCGGACGGTCGGGCTGCGGCGCGAGGAACTGGCCGACCTGGCCGGAGTGTCGGTCGACTACGTCGTACGTCTGGAGCAGGGACGGGCCACGACACCCTCGGCGTCGGTCGTGGCGTCCCTGGCACGCGCCCTCCAACTGTCCACCGCCGAGCGGGACCACCTCTACCGGCTGGCCCGGATCGTGCCGCCGACGGACGGCACGATCAGCGACCATCTCCCGCCCGGTATGCAACGAGTGCTCGTCCGCCTCGCAGACGCACCCGTTGCCGTGTTCGCGGCGGACTGGCAACTGGTGCGGTGGAACCACAGGTGGGCCGCCCTGCTGGGCGACCCCTTGGCCTCGCCGCCACGGATGCGCAACTTCGCCCGCGACAGGTTCCCGGTGGGCACCGATCACACCCCCCCTCGTGCTGTGGCCAGTCACCGATACGGACCCCGACACCACCAACGCCGCCCTCGTCTGCGACCTGCGCCGCGCCACCGGCCGCTTCCCCCGTGACAGCCGCCTGGCCGCGCTGGTCCGCGACCTGAACGCAGGCAACAAAAAGTTCGCCGAGCTGTGGGCGAAGGGAGAGGTGACCGCGCACCGCGAGGTCCGCAAAACCGTCGACCACCCATCGACGGGACCGGTCACCGTCGACTGCGATGTCCTGACCGACGGCGACACCGAACTCAAGATCGTCATCATGACCGCCGCGCCGGACAGTGAGGACGAGACCAGACTCCAGCTCACCACCGTCGTCGGCCCACCAGCCGGCACGCGCAACTGAACCGCCCCACACCGTCGGCCGACCGACACCTCACAACTCCCTGTCACATCCCCCCACCTCACGGCGAAACACCTCAAACAACCAACCCCACGAAGAAACCGGCAACGGCACACACCGCGACGACACGCCAGACTCAGCACCACACCGATGACGTCATGACCCAGCCGCCCTCGGAACAAATCCAGCTGTCTTTCTTTCCCACGTACGTGGGAGTCTGTCCGCGGGGCCGCTGGCGAGCGCAGCCTCTACCCGGTACCCGCCGCGCGTGCGGGGGTCAGTCCCAGCACCTCAACACCGCGCCAGCCCCGCTGTCGTCTTCCCTACACCCGTAGGGGTTCATCGTTCCAGGACTGGGCGCGCCTGACCGCCCAAAGGCATCCTCCTCAGTCACATGAGGGCCTGTCCGGGCCAGACGACACCGCACTGACGCGCCGACCGCCGCTCCCATGTGACGTGCTTGGGCTACCGTCGAGTTCCGCGTCCTACCGTGTGACTGGCGCTGCCCTTCGTCCGACCAGCAAGGAGCCCCAGGCTGTGAACGTCGAGATTCCCCCGCACGTGCGGGACACCGCCTTACAGTTCGGCGCCGGCGTGCCCTATGCCCTGAAGGTTCTGGCCGGTCAACTCGTCGACAGCCCGGACTTGGGCAGTCCCTCGCGGTTGCCTGGCATCCTCACCGTGTTGATCGACGGCGATCTGTTCGAGGACTGTCCCGCCCTGGCTGTCGGCTACATTCGCGAGAGCGACCGGATCGAGATCCGGTACGTGAACCTGGCACCCCACACCGAACCCGCCGCGGACGACGCCCAGGACGAGGATCGGAGCCAGGACCAGGGCGACCTTGCCGCAGCGTGCGCTGAGGAGGTCACGGGACGACAGATCGCCGACGCGTGGCAGCGCATCACCCGCTGGCTCCGGCAGCACGCCCCGGAATCCCATGCCGCACTCCGTCCCGGAGCGAGCCTGTCGCTCCTCACCGGCCTGGAGCAGGGGCTCGGCGTTCGGATACCTGCCGACCTGCGCGCCCTGTGGTCTCTGGCTGCGGGTGACGACGGGGTCGACGGCGCGGGATGCCTGCCCGGCAATCAGGCTCTGATGGCCCTGGACGACGTAGCGGATTTCCACCGGCAGCAGATGGACGCCCAGGTACATGAGGACACCCTCAACGTCCGGCGCCCCGAGTACGACCGGATCACCGTGTGGACGGCTGCCTGGATTCCCGTGATCTCCTATGGCGTGGCCGACCGCACCTCGGGCCTGTATCTGGACACCGTAAGCGGCTACTTGGGGCGTTGGTCCCGTTACAACGAAGGCCCCGGCGAGGAACTCGACACGCTGGCGACCTACCTGGAAGAGGCCGCGGACATGCTGGAGACCCCTGCTCTGGCGACACGGGACAAGCCCGGTCTGGTGGGCGGGGCACTGGTGTGGGGCAGCAGGCTCGATCCGGCGCAGGAAGAGCGGTGGCAACCTCTGACCGGATGACCTCCTCGCGCGCGCGAGAGAGGGCCGGTCCTTTTTACCCCGCCCTCTCCGCACTTCGCCTGCCGGCGTGCTGCTGCGTCAGCTGATCTTGCTCCATGTGCAGGTGGTGGCAACCGACGTGCAGTGCTCGAAGCCGGGAAGCGTCACGAAGAAACCGTCACCGTCCAGCATCCGCCACGAGGGAGCGGGGAACCCGGTGAACGCCCGCTGATTCTGCACGCTCGGGATGGCTGCACGTCCGCACCGCTCCGTACCGGCCGGCCCGTTCGTGGCCGTGCGGGTGTCCGCGAGGATGCCGAAGTTCGCCGAGCCGTCGCCCATTTTGTCGGTGAACAACTGGGCGCACTTGCTGCCCGACGTCACCAGGTTCACGCTGTTGGGGAAGCCGCCGGACTCGTGCGTCGAGGCCATCGCGAACTCATCGCAGTCGACCGACCCCACCGACGTGTCGGACTTGTGCACACTCCAGGTGCTGTCGCACACGCGGGTTCGGCTGTTGTCCGACGTCCATGTGCCGCCCGCGCTGTTCTTCACCGTGGTGTCCGGACCCAGGTAGTGCATCAGTGAGTCCCACCGCCTGGAGCCGGCATGATCGGGCATCACCTGCTGCATGTACCAGTAGTACGCGCCGGCGGCCGGGTAGAGGTTGGTGTCCACCGTCCAGTCCAACTTGAAGAAGGGCAGTACGCAGCCCGGTGCCGACGGTTTGAGTATGTCATCGCAGCGCGGGGCCAGTTCTCTCATCGCCTCCGTCCCGGAGGAACCGAAGTTCGCCGTGGCGATCGCCGTGGCACTGGCGTCCACGGTCGCCGTCACCGACCAGCCCAGGTCGATGGTCTCCTTCCCGGTGCCGGACCATGTGGTCTGGATGGTCCCCCACCGGCCGCTGAACTGGGTCGCGTCGTCGGCGTTCCAATGGGCCGTGTCGCCGGCGTTGTTGTTCTGGTTGTCGGCCCAGCGGATCTTCGAGGTCACACACGACGAGCACGTCGACTGCGCGTTCCACTTCATCGTCACGCCCTGCAGGGCCTGGTCGATGGAGACCGGCACGATGACGATCTGCTGGTCGAACTCCGCGAAGTCCGAGCCGGATGCGCCCTTGTTCGGGTACGCCTTGATCCGCTGCTCGAAGTCGAAGGTGGCGAAGCCGATCTCCACCTCGTCCGTATCGACGAACACCAGCCTTCCCGACCCGATGCTCTTCAGGCACGCATCGGTGCGGGTCATGTAGTCCTTTCCGGCGGGTTTGTCGTAGCACCAGTCGACCAGTTCCACCGCAGGTGCGACGGTCGCTGCGGCGGCCACAGAGGACTTGCCGGCTCTGCGTTCGCTGGTCTCCTCCGCCTTGCGCAGCGCCTCGGCACGCTTGTCGGCACGGGCCTTGGACTGCGCGGTAGGCGGGGACAGCTCCATACAGAGCTTGCGGCCCTCGGCGTCCGGCTTTCCACAGGTACGTTTCTGCGTCGCCTCTCGCTTCACCGCACCGTTCGCGTCGAAGGTCGGCAGGGCCGGCCCCGGATTCGACCGGGTGAACTCGTCGATCTCCTGCGCCGTCGGGTCGATCATCGATGTCGTCTGGGCCACAGGGAACTTCACGTACGGCTCGATCCTGAAGTCGGCCCAGGGCGACCAACTCGTCTCGTACAGGCTGCCGTCATAGGCGGAGGTACGGAACTTGTACAGCACACCGGGCTTCAGGATGCCGTACGGCACCGTGACCTTCGCGGTGCCGCCCGACGCCACGTACGGCGACACCAGTACCCCGAATTCACCCGATCCGTCGAGGTCGACCTGCGCCTTGGGGGTGCCGTCCGCGTTCGTGGTGTACACCTGGAACGTCAGGTTCGCGGTGTCACCGTCCGCGTCGGTCACCGTGTTGCGCAGCACCACTTCCGGAGTGACGACCCGCCAGACGGTGCCCGACTTGGAGAACTTGGGTCCGGCCGACGGTGTCCTGCCCGACACCGGGCGCTCACCCCCAGCGGCGATCACCGACACATCCTGCGGCCCGGCTGCTGCCACTGCCGCGGGCGATGCCCCCAGGCCGGGCGCAGGCGCAGTGGGCGCCGCGGTGGCGGTGCCCACCCCTGTCAGCAGCGCCAGTACGGCACCGGCAGCAGTACGCCGCCACGCGGACGCGCGTAAGAGTCTCACTTGCTCAATCCCCCTTGCGAGTACGTGACTTGTACACAACAGTCCGGAACCCCATCACGCCCACGTTCAAAGCAATATGATCGAAAACACGGTTTGAAAGCCCGTAACTGATTCCGGTCACAAGAGGGCGCCGCGCAACCCCCTGTCCCATTCCACATAGGACGTGATGGCGGCCGCCATCACGCAACAGAGGTCGGAGCGCCCAGGCCTGAAAGAGGCCGACGGTCGCCTGAGAAGGGCCTGAAATGACTCATAAGATACGGCGGTGGAATCCAAGGGTTCGTCAAGTCGGCTGAGGCATCTTCCTGCTTTGCCGACCGCGAAAGTTGGCCGCCCCTGTCGCCACGACCACGGGATCATTGCGGACTTCCTTCCCGGGACGAGCGTCTCGACCTGCCCAAAGCTTGGGCACGGAGCGTGAGTTGGACTGTGCAGGCCGAGCAGGATTCCGACATGGGCAACGACTTGCCGTAGCCCGCCCAAGTAGTCACATAAGGAAAAGAAGTCGCAAAATGCCAGAGGAGGAAATTAGAAAGCCGACGGTCTCCGTACCGAGAAGGTGGACCTGAGATGAAAAATCTCCAGGGGCAGGAGTACTTGTCCTCCTTCCACTTGAGGGCGAGAAAGCACTAACACTGCACTCACACTTCAGCGGGAACCAATAAGCTGATCGCACTCGATGCCCCCAGGGGACCGGCGCATTCTCCCGTGCACGATTGATTGAGCGGCGCAACACCGTCAACGGCGTGCTGCATACCGCCAGCAGCCATCTGGGCCGCATCGAAAGGCTGTCCCGTAAATGATCTTTGAGTCGCCGGGAGTGGGGTCGGTCGCGGTGCGATCCGCTCGCCTGTCCGGCGAGGGCGAGGTTGTGCATGCGGGCGATGCCGAGCATGGCGTGGTGGACCCCGTCGCCTTTGAGGCGGCAGTTTCGGAGGATCTTCCAGGTCTTCATTCGGGCGAAGACGTGCTCGACACGGGCGCGGACCCGTTTGCGGGACTTGTTGTGCGCCTTCTTCCAGTCGGGCAGGTCTTCGCCCTCGCGCCGACGATGGGGCATGACGAGTCCCGTGCCCGGATAGCCGCCGTCGGCGATCGTGAGTGTCCTGCCGACGGCGGCTTTGGCGCCGGATTCCTCCCACGCCTTGCAGTCGTTACGGTTCCCGGGCAGCGGTTGGCCGACCACGACGACGAGTCGGGTGTCGGCGTCTGTGACGACCTGGTGGTTGGTGGAGTATCGGCAGTTCTTCGACTGCTCGGCGATGGTGTGATCGCGAGTAGGCACCAGGGTGCCGTCCACGATGAGCACGGCATCCTTGGCAAACCGCTTGCGGGGCTGGAGCGCGAGCAGCGGTCCGAGGTGGTCGATGATGCGGTCTGCTGCCGACTTGGACACCCCGAAGAGCGGAGCGAGCTGACGCATTGTCAGGTTTGTGCGCCGGTACGCCGCGACCAGCAATGCCCGGTCCTCCAGGGGCAGGCCCCATGGCCGACCTTTGCGGACCGCGTCCGCGCCTTCGCGCCGCAGCATGGTCACCAGCTTCCCGAAGGCACGCGGGCTCAGCCCGGTGAACAGGGTTATCCGGGACGGCTCCGAGACCGTGCCACACCAGCCACGCCGGGATCATCGCACCGCAGCGTGCCCCGCCAGCAGGCCTCCCCACCTCAGTGGAACTCGTGGACCACCTGGATCTCGCCGATGATGTGGGCGTTGAAGTCGTCCAGCTCCTCGGCCGGAACCCAGAACTCGAGGATTGTCTGCCCACCGGCCTGCTGGATGGGATACCGACTCAAGAACTCCGACTCGACCTCAAAACGAGTGACGAAGCCGGCGCCATCGTGCTTCACGTTCCAGTCCCGCGCGATCCTGACCGCGTAGTCCTCGTTGAGGACCGGGTAGAAGATCGGCTGCTCGAGCAGCCGGGGTGGGTTCGTTGCCGATGCGTTCGGGTCGTTACCGCGGCGGGATCAGCGGCGGTGGGGCGAGTGCTATCTGCGGGGCCTGATGCTCGACGGCCGGCGCAAGTCGGTCCAGCCGATGGCCGAGCGGCTGCCGGTCCGGCAGCGGATCGCCGAGCGGCTGTCCGCAGTGGTCAGGCCCGAGGCGTGGGTGATCGACGACGTGTCGTTCCCCAAGTGCGGCAAGGCGTCGGTCGGGGTGGCCCGCCAGTACTGCGGAGCGGTCGGCAAACGGGCGAACTGCCAGGTAGCGGTCAGTGTCCATGCCGCCACCGAGACTGCCTCGTGCCCGTTGGAGTGGCAGTTGTATCTGCCGCGTGAGTGGACGGACGAGCGGGACCGATGCCGCGGGGCAGGAGTCCCCGACGACGTGGTGCACCAGGAGAAGTGGCGTCTCGGGCTCGGCCTGCTGGACACACTCACCGAGTGGCAGCTGAAGGCGCCGGTGGTGGTCGCCGACGCCGGCTACGGCGTCAGCACCCCCCTTCCGGCTCGGTCTCCAGGAGCGAGGGCTGTCCTATGTCCTCGCCCTGAACGGGAACGAAGTCGCCCACCCGGAGGATGTCGAGCCGCACCAGCCTGCTCATGGCGGGCTCGGACTACCCGCCCTTCCCCGCTACCGCGCACCACCGCGAGCCGTCTGTGTCCTCGCAGCGGAGGCGGGTGCGGAGCGGTTCACCGAGGTGACCTGGAGGCAGGGCAGCAAAGGCGCGATGACCTCGCGGTTCGCGGTGCTGACAGTGCGGCCCGCGGGCAAGCAGTCCCTGGCCGCAGCTCAGCAGGCGGGCGGCGGGCGCAACCGGTGGGACGGCGTCTCGCCCGTCCAGACACTCCTCGTCGAATGGCCGGACGGCCAGGACACTCCGACGGAGTACTGGATATCGAACCTGCCCGCCACCACACAGGCCGCTGACCTGGTGCGATGGGCCAAGATGCGCTGGCGGATCGAACACGACTACCGCGACCTCAAACACGGCCTGGGACTCAACCACTTCGAAGGCCGAACCTGGCGCGGCTGGCACCACCACGTCACCCTCGTCACCGCCGCACAGGCCTTCCTCACCTTCAGGCGGCTCGACCCAAAAGTCCGCACACCGGCCTGACCCTCTACCAGGTCCTCGATGCTGAGGTGCTGGACCGGTACCTGCACCACCTGCGGACGCCCCCTGCCCAGCCCTCGGGGCATCAGCAGACAGCCCAGAACCTAACGAAGCACTACTAGGCCGTGTACCGAAAGTGGATCTTGGGTTGTGAATGATCACGGTTCATGGGTCGGGGAGATCTCACGGACGAGCAGTGGGCAGCGCTGGAGCCGCTGTTGCCGAAGGGTGTCAGGGCGGGACGGCCGCCCGTCTGGTCTCGGCGGCATCTGATCGACGGCATACGGTTCCGGGTCCGGACCGGAGTTCCGTGGCGGGACATCCCCGTCGAATACGGGCCGTGGAACCGGGTCTACGACCTGTTCCGCCGGTGGCAGTGGAACGGCACCTGGCAGCGGATCCTCACCCGGCTCCAGTCCCTGGCCGACGCGAAGGGCGCGATCGTCTGGGACCTGAGTGCCGACTCCACGGTCTGTCGCGCCCATCAGCACGCGGCCGGGGCCCACAAGTAGGGCGACCTGCAGAAGGAACCACCGGGCGGCATCTTCACCGAACCCCATGATCACGGACTGGGACGGTCGCGCGGCCGATTCACCACCAAGCTACACCTGGCCGTCGAACAAGGTCAGAAACCCATGTCGATCGTGGTGACGGCAGGCCAGCGCGGGGACTCGCCGCAGTTCGAACCCGTGCTGGAGAAGGTCCGCGTGCCCCGCATCGGGCCGGGCCGACCGCGCGTCCGTCCTGATCGGGTGCGGGCCGACAAGGCGTACGCCTCCCGCAGAAACCGCGCCTACCTACGCCGCCGCGGGATCCGCTGCACCATCCCCAACAAGGCCGACCAAGCGCGCAGCCGCCAGAATCGTGGCTCCCGCGGCGGCCGGCCTCCGTACTTCGACCCAGCCGACTACCGCGAGCGCCACGCGGTCGAGTGCGGGATCAACCGTCTCAAGAGACATCGCGCCGTCGCCACCCGGTACGACAAGCTCCCCGTCCGCTACGAAGCTACTGTGCTGGTCGCGGCGATCAACGAATGGATATGAGTAGCTCCGGCGTACTCGTGATCGATAGCTTCACCGGCTATGAAGCAGCGCAAGCAGAAGAAGCTCTCCCACCACCTCTTCGAAGCAGTGCTGGCAGGCGACGCCATGCGCACGAAGGCTCTGTTGCGCAGTGGAGCAAGTCCGGAGAGACCGAACAGAGACGGCGCTACTCCGCTGTACCTGGCTTCAGTACAGGGCGAGGCCGAGATAGCTCGTTTGCTCATGGAAGCCGGAGCTTCTCCCGACACCGAAAGTAGCGGCCCCGGCTCGGAGGGCACACCGCTGTGCGCAGCCGCCTGCTGGGGGCACACCGAAACGATCCGACAGTTGTTGGCGCATGGTGCCGATCCCAACCTTCGCGAAGACCACGGCACAGGCAAATCCCCGCTGGACTGGACGAACAACGGACCTCACCCCAACACTGCCGGGATCCTCCAGGCAGCGGGGGCGCAACCAACAGCGCACACAGCTTCCTAGCCAGTACTACCTCAGCGCTCGCTTTCGTAACAGGCCCTAGGCCCCGTCGCGGTGGTCCCGCGTGCCGCCGTGGTCGGCGGGTGCGGCGGCACCGCCGTGGTCAGCGGGTGCTCCACTTCTGGTTGTCCTGCCCGTTGCAGTCCCAGAGCTGGATCCGGGTACCGTTGCCTGTCTTCTGGTCCTTGACGTCCACGCACTTGTTGGACTGCGGATTGACCAGGTCGTTGCTGGAGTTGAGACGGAACTGCTGGGCCGGGTTGCCGCTGCACACCGCGATCTGGATCACCGCACCGTTCGCCGACGAGCCCCAGGCGACGTCCATGCACAGGCCCATCGAGCGGATCGTGCCGTCCGAACGGAAGTCCCACTTCTGCCAGTTCGCGCCGGTGCAGCTGTTGATCTGCAGCGGCGAGCCGTCGGCGCCCTTGTGACCCACCATCTCGATGCACTTGTTGGAGGCGTGGCTGTAGATGGTGGTGCCGGGGGCGCTGATCACCGTCTTGGTGGCAGTGACCTTGGGCGTGGTGGACTTCTTCGTCGAACTCTTCCCGGAGGACGCCTTCTTGGGGGCCTCGGCGGAACTGCCCGCGACCACCCCGGCACCGGAGCCCGCACCGGCCGCCGCCGCTCCCGCGCCGCTCTTCACCTTGTTCTTGCCGCCGGACGGGTGCGAGGGGGTCGCCTTCGGGGTGGTCGGGTCAGGGCTCGCCGAACCGTAGGCGCCCGCGCCACTGTCCGTCGTCGCCCCGTTCAACACCGTTCCGGCGTCGGCCACTTGGTCGGACGGCTTGCTGTCCGAGCTCGACTTGCCGAGCAGCCCCGACACCAGGAACGGCACCCCGATCAGGAGTGCGCCGGCTATCGCGGCACCGGCGAGGAGACCCCGTGAGGGACGGCCGAAGGCGGGGGCGGCGGTGGCGGTGTCCTCACCGGTTCCCAAACCGGCTCCGGCGAGGGCTTCGGGAGCAGGGGCGGGGGCAGGGTCGGCGTGAGCCTGGGCGTCGGGGCCGGCTTCAGGGGTGGCGCCCCCGTCGCCGGCTGCGCCGGTGCCGACATCGGTTCCCGCATCAGTGCCTACGGCGGCTTCCGCTCCCGGGAGTTGCGCCGCTGCGGCGGGCCGCACGGGAGGTGTCGGCGCCGCCTCCGCCTTCGCCGCGGTCTCCGGAGCGCCGGTGGCAGCAGTGCGGCCGCTCTCCGACTCGCCGCTCGTGGGTGGGAGTTCGCTGCCGGACTCGGGGGCGCCGCTCGCGGTGGTGTCCGGGGCCGGAGTGGGCTCCGCCCCGCCCGTCGCTGCCTGGTGCTGCGGGCTGTTCTTGCCGGACATGCTGGTCCTTCCAGAAAGGGGATCGGGTGACGACCGGTCAGTCGTTGTCCGGCGCGGGCGGGTTGACCGTGAACCGGTTGTCGTCAAAATACAAGGTCAGCGGGGCGCCCTCGGCCGGGCCGAAGCGCTGGGTGAGTTCACCGGGGCCGAGCAGCACGACCGGCCGCCCGGTGTCCCGTGCGACCAGGGCCGCGAGGGTGGCCGCGTAGGCGGCGCCGTCCGGGCGGGCCAGCACCAGGGCGAGGCGCGCGGTGTCGTCGAGACCGGCCTCGCGGACGGTCACCGTGCCGCTCTGCAAAATCGCCTGGGCGCGCAACTCCTCCGTGAGCGCGCCGATTTCGGCCAGTACGTCGGTCGGCACCGGGGTCTCCTGGGTCGGGAGCGGGGCGCCGTCCGGGGCGCCGTGAGCCGCCACGTCGGCCCGGGCCCAGGCGAGGAGGGCGGTGTGGGGGTCTTGGGCACGGGTCCAGACGGGGGTGGGGGCGGGGTCGATGGTACCGGGAGCCGAGAGGAGACGGGCCAGTGCGTGGGCGAACGTCTCGGGTCCTTGTTCCGGCGCCGGGGCGTGGGAGGCGGGCCAGATGAGATCGGTGTCGGTGGGGATGGGGGTGGTGTCGGGGTTCTGGGCCGGGATGGTGCTCTGGTCCTGGCCTGTGTGGTCGTGGAGTTGGGGCCCGGACGCCGTGACGTCCTCGATGATGCGGAGGTAGCGCTGCGGGATGTGGACCGGGCCCTGGGTGGTCGCCATCAGCCCGGTCGTGCGGACCGTGGTGCTGTTGGCGTGGTTACGCAGAAGGAAGTCGTTGTCGCGTTGCTCGTCCGGCAGGCCGAGGTAGTGCAGGACCTCGTGCAGCAGATCCTCGTCGGAGTGGTTGACGTCCAGGTGGAGTTGGTCGGCCCGGCCCGGCTCCCGGGAGTCGGTGAGCGTCACCGCCTCGGGATGGGCGGGGTTGCTGATCAGGTTCAGGTTGATGTGCAGCTGGTCACCTGACGCGGGCAGTGCCAGACCGGAGTTGAGGTGCGTGTCCAGAAGACGGGTGATCCGGTCGTTCAACTGCTGCGCGCGGGCGGGGTCATTGGCCGTGACCGGCAGGTTGACCGTGTAGTCGCGTATCCACTGGCCGTTGGGCGCCTGGATACGACGGACCTGGGTGCGGATGAGGGTGGTCGCACCGCTGAGGGTGCCCGGGCGGGGCGGATTGGACTGATCCGCGTGCGGATCGAACCGCTCGGCGGAGTGCACGGCGGGACGCGCATACGGGCGCAAACCGTGCCAACTGTCCTTCGATACCGGGTTGTTGACGTGCGTTGCGGGCTGGTCGTCGGACACGTCACGCACCGGCTCGGGACGGTGACGGCCATCCGGCTGAACACTCTCGGCGTCCCCGGGGGCCCGGGGTGCCTTCGACGTGGTGATGGTCGGCGGGGCGGCCACGGCGTTCACGTTGCTCGCGCTGTAGTGGTTGAGGCCCGTGTAATGGACCTCCAGCGCGGGGACGCTGGTGCTCGGCCCGTACGGCAGGACGATGCCTCGGGGGCCGCCGGTCGCGGTGGTGCCGGCGAGTGCGGCGGGCATCGGCTGGAAGACGTGGATGGGCGCGCCGAGGGTGTCGGCGAGCAGCGGCAGGAAGGCGTCGCCGACGCGGTTCGCCCACTGGGTCGACCAGTTGCGCACCGCATGGTCGAGTACGGCCGCCTCGGGCGCGGTGATCGGGGCGGTGCTCTCGTGGTAGCCGGCGACCAGCAGGGCCCGGCGCTCGTCCGGTGTCATGGTGGCGACCGTCGGCAGCGCGTTCAACGCGCGGAGGTACGCGAACATCCGTGCGTTGCTCGGCGGGGTGCCGGCCGGTGCGGGTGGCGCGCCCGGCGCCGAGACGGCCAGTAGGTAGCGGGCCTGGAGGTCGGCCGGGTCCATCTGCTCGGCGCGGGTCGGGCCCTGGATGCCGTAGAGGGCGAGTTGGGTGTCGACGGTGGCGTTGTTCATGTTCTGGACGGCCGTCGCGAACCGGCCGACGAGGACGCCTCGGAGCTGGCCCAGTACCTGGGGCGGGAGCGGGTGGGTGTTGTTGCGTGCGGCAGTGAGGCGGGCCAGCACCAGGTTCTGCAGGCCGCGGCGGGTGGCCCGGAGGTGGGCGGTTCCCTGGTTGATGGTCTGCGGGTGCTGCGCGAGGGTGGTGAGGGCCTGCCGGACGAGGTGGGGCTGCCCGAGCCAGGCGTCGGTGCCCGCGTCGAAGGTCGGGTCAGCCTGGCGCAGCCGGGTGGCGACATGGCCGGGAGCGCTGCCGATGACGGCGTACAGGAGGCAGTTGCCGTCGCCGGGGGTCTGGACGGCGTTGCCCGTGGGGGCGACGTAGGGGGACAGCGGGGCGGGCGGGGTGGCGGTGGTGCCCGCTGCCGGGTTCTGGGTGGTGGCCGTGGTCGTGGTCGTGGTCGTGCCGGGTTTGGGCGCGGGTCCGGTCTTCGTCTTGGTCTTGTCGGTGCCTGTGGTCTTCGTCTTGGTCTTGTCGGTGCCTGTGGTCTTCGTCTTGGTCTTGTCGGTGCCCGTGGTCTTCGTCTTGCTCGTGCCGGCGCTCTTGCCGTTGGCCGGCTGCTTGCCCTTGTCCTTGCCCTTGTCCTTGTCGGGCTTGGACAGCGTGGTCTTCTTCGGCGGCGTGTGCGTGGTCGTCGTGGTGGGGTTCGGCACCGTCGTCGTGGTGGCCGGGGGCGGCGTGTGGGTCTGGCCCGCGGCCGGGAGGGGGGTGGGGCGGCCGTCGGGGTCGGGCCAGCGGGGCGGGGTGGTGGCGAAGGTGGTGCGCGGGGACTGTTCCGGGGTCGGCGCGTTGTCCTGGACGTCGGCGGACACGCCGGGCAGTGCTGCGGTGGCCGCCACCTGGTCTGTGGCGGCTTGGAGTTGGGCAGTGACGGCGGTGGCGAGCTGGCCGTTGCGGCGGGCGATCCTGGCCTGGGCGCGGGGTATGCGGCGCTGGGCGCGGGCTTCGCGGAACCTGGCGATCCGGACGTTCTCGGCCCGGCGGACGACGGCGCGCGCGTCCTCGTTCGCCTCCTCCGCGGCTTCCTCGCGCCGCTCCTCCGCCTGGCCGATGCGCTCGGGGGCGATGCTGACGATGTGCTGGGCGCGGGTCAACCTTGTCCTGTCGGCGACGAGTTGGGTGGTGGCGCGCTGGATCGTGTCGTCGAGCGCGGTGATCTCGTCGACCACGGTCTGCACGCGGGGGTCGTCGGCGACGTCGGCCGCGGGGTCCTTGGTGCGCGCCGCGTTGGGTGTGACGGGGGCCTGCGGGGTCGGTGCGGCCGTCGACTGCCCACCCTGTGCGCCCTGTTGGGCTGCCGCGCGTGCGGCGGCGCGTTCGGCGCGCACGGTGTTCTCGGTCTGGGTGAGCCGGGCCAGGGCCGTCCGGCGTTCGCTGCGGGCTCGGGTCTCGTCCCGTTCGTGCTGCGCGATCCGCGGCGGCAGGGTGGTGACGGTCCGCTGGGCGTCGGCGTAGTCCCGCTTCAGCCGTTCGACCAGGGCCGCGGCCTCGGTCGCCGCCTTGGCGGAGGCGGCGGCGTCGAGCACGGCGCCGCGGTGGGCGGTGACCGCGGCGGCGACCGCGCGATGGGCCCGCGCGTGGGCGTCGACGGCGTCCGTGTGCGCCCGGTTGCGGTGCTGGAGGGAGGCGGTGAGGCGGTTCAGCCGCTGCGGGGTGTCCGCGAGGGTGTCGGTGGCGTCGTGCAGCCGTACGGCCTCAGTGTGGAAGGCGGTCCACGCGGTGGTGAGGTCGGGGTCCGAGGTGACGAGGGCGCCGTCGGGGGCGAACTCCCAGCGGCGGATGCCCTGCGGGTCGCGGGTCATCAGTTCCAGCGGGCGGTTGCCCAGCACGGCCGTGCGGGACGCGGCGTAGAGGGCCCGGCCCAGGTGCTCGCCGTGCGGGTCGGCGCCGAGGGCCGCCCAGACCTGGACGCCGTGACTGCCCGCGGGGATCGCGGAGTTGAGGCGTTCGGGCAGCGTGTGCGGTTCCGCGGTGGCCCAGTCGGGGACGAGCGCGGGCAGGTCGTGGATGTTCGGCGGGGCCTCGGCCGGCGTGATCAGGCCGTGCCCGAGGAGGTCGCGTTCCTCCACGCGGAGGGTGACCGTGCCGGTGACGTGACGGGTGCCCTGCGGTCCCTCGACCAGGAGGTGGACATCGGCGTCCACGACGTAACTCCGTGTCCCGCGCGCCCCGTTGGCGGGTGCGGAGGTGCTGCCGGACTTGAGCCAGTCGCGGCGGCTGCCGGTGGTGGTGCCGCCGAAGGTGGAGGGCTGCGTCTGCCGCTGCGCGAGCGGGACGCTGACCCCGGCGAGCTGGCGGTTGTCGTCGTCGCCGCTGAGGAGTTCCGTGAACGCGGTGGAGAAGGAGTGGTCGGCGCCGGCGGCGGTGCTCACCGTGTCGGTCGTGTTGTGGAGCTGGTCGAGGGTGACGTCGTCGGCGTGGGTGGAGCGGCGCGGGTTGTAGAGCGTGACCGCGATGGTGGGGGGCTGGGCCGGTGCTCCCTCGAAGGGGGTGGTGCCGGGCAGCTTGCGGGTGAGGTCGGCGGCGAGCCTGGGGCGGTCGAGGGAGACACGGCCGGCCTGGATCAACTGGCCGAGCCGGACGGCCTGTCCCTCCACCGACACGGAGGTGATCTGCGCGTGCCAGCCGCGCCCGCCGCGTGGCGCCACCGCGTCGAGGGCGGTCTCCAGGTGCGCCCAGCCGTCGAAGAAGAACGCCGGGGTGGGCCCGACCGGGTGGAACATCTGCGCGTCGGCGAGGTACGGCGTGGGGGCGGGGCCGGGCAGCACGGTGTTGCGCGGGTCGGCGCCGGAGACGACCGACGGGGCGGTGACCGTCGCGGGCCGCGTCGGCGCGTTGGTCTCGGTGCCGGTGAACCGCAGACTCAGCCGGACGGGGACCGTGCGGGTGCGCGGGTTGCCTCGGGCCAGCAGTTCGTCCACCCAGCGGCGTACGTCGTGGTCCGCGTCGGACCAGGCGATGACCCCGTTCTGGAGGAGACCGCCGATGACGTTGGGCGGCCAGTCGGCGACCAGCGCGGAGCGCACGGACAGGACGTAGTCGTACTGGAGACCGTCGAAGTCGGCGCCGTTGTCGGTGCGCAGCCAGAACCGGTTGTCGGCGGTGGTCGCCCGGCGGGCGGACCTGCTGGTGGCCGACTGCGGGGTGAACACCGGTGCCGCGCGGTCCGTCCGCTTCGGGTCGGGTCCCTGGTCGGGGCGGCGGTAGCGGGTGGTCAGGGTGACCGGGAGCTGCTTCTGCCGGACCGACGCGCGGGTGGTGGTGCGGCCCGCGGCGGTGTGCGACTGCCATTGTTCGAGGCCGGAGCCGGGCGTGGACGAACCCCGGATGGCGGCCAGGTTCTGGGTCCGCCTCGGCACCGCCGTGAGCGTGACCTCGATCAGCCGCTCGCCGCCGTGGCCGTGGTGGCGGAAGTGGAAGCGGGTGGTGGCGCGGCGCGGGGTGCCGTCCGGGCCGCGGCCCGGCAGTGAGCGCAGTCCGGGCGTCGAGGTGAGCTGCGCGATCCGGCTGTGCACACCGGCCTGGTAACCGGCGTGGCCCGGGGTGACCGCGCCGGGTGCCTCCGCCTCCACCAACTCCAGCAGTTCGCGGCGGACCTGGCCGCGCCGCTCCCTCGGGTTGACCGGCCCCAGCGGGACCTGCCCGGCGGCGGGTCCGGTCGCGGGCACGGGGGCGGCCACGGGACGGTCGTACTCGATGACCGAGAGGACACCGCCGAGACCGAGTTCGCGGTTGCGGGTGTACGGCGTCGGGAGGGGGGCCGTCAGGGTCGGCGCGGGGGCCGGGGTGAGGCCCTGGACGGAGCCCATCCACCGTGCGTCGCGGGCGAGTTGGCCCTGTGTCATGAGGAACTGGAGGCCGTCGGGGACGTCGACGGCGAAGGTGACGGGGGCGACGGTGCCGGGCTCGCCGACGCCGTTGAGCAGGGTGCGGGAGCCGGCCCTGACCGTGACCAGGTAGGTGACGTCGGCGACCACGCGGTGCAGGGTGCCGCTCTCGGTGGGGGTGCGGTTGACGCCCGTGCTGGCGGAGAGGGTGTCGGCGGTGTCCGTGCGGGAGACGTAGCCGAGCCGTGCCGAGGGGTTGAAGAGTCCCTTGAACGGCTTGCCCTTGCTTTGGGCGGTGGAGACCGAACCGTCCGACTCGGGGCCGGTGTTGCCCTGCCCGGCCGCGTTCTCGGGGCCGCTCGGCTGCGTGGGCGGATTCTGGGTGAGGACTCCGGTGCCGCCGAACTGGTGGGACTTTCCGAGGGACTTGGCCTGCTGGGCGCTGTCGGTGGCGGAGACGCCCGTCTCCAGGTACTGCCGGGTGGTGTCCAGCAGCCGGGGGTGGTGCGCGACGGCCTGGATCTCCAGGGAGTACTGCCCGTCCGCGAACGTCCCCGGCAGGCTGAGGCCCTCCACCACATAGGAGTTCTTGAAGACTTCGTGGCCGTGGGCGACGAGGCTGCCGGGGGTGATCGCCGCGTGCCGGGTCTCGGCGGCGCGCGTCGTGCTGTCGGTCAGCCCGTGCCCGGCGAGCGGCGAGATGCCGTCGCGCTGCGGTGCGGCGGCCGGCGCGGGTGCCGTGACGGGCAGGATCGGGCCGGTGGCCGGGGTGGCGGGCGTCGGCTGGGCCTGGTTGCGGATGTCGGCGGCGGCACGCTGGAAGGCCGACTCGATGGCGGCGGAGCCGCGCACGGTGTCGATCAGCGCGTCGTCCGGTATCCGCACCAGCTCCGGACGCGGGGTCCCGGACGCGTCGGTCCCGTCCAGCCGGGCCCGGTCGACCGCGTTGGCCGGGCGCGGCGCCCCGTCGACGCGCGCGGCGGGCGGCGCGGCGACTGCCGGGGGTACGTGGGTACGGCCGTCCGGCACCGCGAGCCGCAGCGCGCCGGAGACGGTCGGCGCGACCGGCGGCGCAGGAACAACAGGATTTGCTCCAGAGCCAGTTGGGGCCGGTGGCGGGGCAGCGGCCTGGTTGACGTTCCGTCCGAAACGCTCGCTGGGCTGGTCGCCGTCGTCCGCGTACAGGTCGAGCGCCAGCCGCACCGGCACGGTGAAGGCGTGGCTGTCCTGGCCGGACGCGATGAAGAACTGGTCGTGTCCGGTGGCGCCGCCCACGGTGTCGCCATGGGTGACCTGCTGGCCGTACTGGTAGTCGGCCCCGAAGCCGATGGACCCCCAGCCGCCGAGCGGCCCGCTGACGCTGCCCATCGGCCCGAGCGCGCCGCCGTAGGACTCGCCGCGCTGCTCGGCGTCGCTGCCCGCCATCTGGGCGAGGCCCATGACCTGGATGCCCGGGAGGACCAGGCGGTGGGTACTGGCCTGGGTGTGGTCACGGACGGCGGTGAGGAGCAGCCGGACGCGGCGGACGCCGGTGTCGGTGCTGTTGGGCACCTCGAAGTGGAGGGCGTGGCCGCCGTCGACCATGGCGTCGGTGGCGGCACGCAGGCCGGTGCGGGAGCGGGCCTCGCGCAGTCGGCGGAGGTTGTTGAGCTGGGCGTGCAGCCGGATCTGGTGCTCGGGTTCGTGGTCCCGTGCCGCCTGCTTCAGTCGGGCCGCAACTCCGGTGGGGGCGGGCGCCGTTGGGCTCGGCGGCAGGAAGCCCTCGCGGCGCAGCCAGGTCTCGGCCTCGTCGAAAAGGCCGTCCGTGCCGGTGACGTCGAGGGGTGCGGCACTCAGTCCGATGCCGTCCAACCGCTCCAGGGAGTCGGGGAGTTCGCGTACCTCAGCGGGCGTCGGCGGGTGCCCGTTGGCATCCGCCTGGCTGAGCACGCGCAGGTCCATGCCCCGGGTCTGGGTGAGCGGGGGCGCCGCCGTCTCGGTGCCGTCGGGGCGGATCAGGGTGACCTGGTAGGTGGTGCCCGAAGGGGTGAGGAGGTGGCCCCGGTTGGTGCGGATGGCGTGCATCGTGCCGGCGGAACTGCTCGCGCTGTACGTGTTGGTGACGGTCGCCTGCGTCTGCCCGCGCAGACCGACGCTGCCCCCGATCACGCTCGACGCATTCGGATGCCCCTGCGCATGGTCACCGGTGAGCGCGGCGGCACCGCTGCCGCTGATGCCGATCCCGCTCGTGTAACGCGAGGAGAGATCCACCTTGGCGGTGTTGACGAGATGGCTCTCCAGGTTGATCTGGCCCGGGGTGCTCTGCCGCAACGGGGTACCGACGTTCGGCACGGTGACCAGGTGCAGCATGCCGACAGCGTTGCCGTCGGCGTCCGTGATCACCGGCGAGTAGATACCGCCGTCGATCTGCATCGGCAGTGTGCCGCGCAGCACCTGCTCGGAGAGGAAGTCCGAGACCTGCCCGGCCGCGGTCTCGTCGAGGTCGGCGTGGAAGGACTGGTGGACGTGCTCGTACAGCGCCCTCGGATCGAGCACCGAGTCGACGCCGTAGAGCGGGAGATCGGCCGGAGCGGCGGGCGCGGGCAGGGAGCCCGGCGCGGGGTCGGCGGTGGTGAGGTGCCGGGGGAACCAGATCGTGGTCGGCCCGTGCGACTCCGCGGTGCCCCAGCCATCGGCGGCCGGCGCGGTACCGGTGGTCGGCGCGGTGACGGCGGGGGCGTCGACGCGCACCCGCCAGCGGGTGGTGAACTCCACGGGATCGGAGGGCTCGTTGGAGCGCTGCGCGGACGTCGTCTGCACGGCCTGTGTGACCGTTGTGGCGTCACTCGCCTGGTTGTGCGTGACGGCGGCCGTCACCGAACCGTCCACCGCCCGCACCGCGGTCGCCGCCTCGATCGGCCAGGACCCCGTCCACGGCACCTGGAACGTCCGGTACGTCCCGGACGGCTGACTGGAGAAGTTCTCCCGCGTGCCGAACCCGCGCCGCTCGACGTGCTTGTCCGGGTCCCGCGGATCGAACCGCCCCTGCCGCAGCGAGGCCCGGGCATCGGACAGCGTCAGCTGTACGTCGACGGTGTGGTCGCGTCCGTCGACCGTCACGGTGATCCGGTGACCGCCGTTCGACCGCAGATACGGCAACTGGAGCCCGAGGTTGTCGCGGTTGAGCGCACCCCGCACCTGCTCGCGCACGGACTCCGGTGGATCGTCGGGGTCCAGCCCGAGCGCCTCGTAGACCTGCCCGTGCAGCCCCTCGATCACCTCGTCCGAGAACGGCTCCGCGTACACCAGGCCGACGGACCCGTCCGGGAGCGAGCCGTACGTGTTCACGTAGGACGAGGGGAGTTGAGCCGGGGCGGGGGTCGGGGCGGTCGGGGCGTGGGAGGCGGGCCAGGTGAGGGGAGCGTCGGTGGGGATGGGGGTGGTGTCGGGGTTTTCGGCCGGGGTGGTCTCGTCCTGGTCTGTGTGGTCGTGGAGTTGGGGCCCGGACGCCGTGACGTCCTCGATGATGCGGAGGTAGCGCTGCGGGATGTGGACCGGGCCCTGGGTGGTCGCCATCAGCCCCGTCGTGCGGACCGTGGTGCTGTTGGCGTGGTTACGCAGAAGGAAGTCGTTGTCGCGCTGTTCGTCCGGCAGGCCGAGGTAGTGCAGGACCTCGTGCAGCAGATCCTCGTCGGAGTGGTTGACGTCCAGGTGGAGTTGATCGGCCCGGCCCGGCTCCTCGGAGTCGGTGAGCGTCACCACCTCGGGATGGGCGGGGTCGCTGATCAGGTTCAGGCTGATGTGCAGCTGGTCACCTGACGCGGGCAGTGCCAGACCGGAGTTGAGGTGCGTGTCCAGAAGACGGGTGATGCGCGCGTTGAGCCGGGTGGCAACGGCAGGGTCGGTCGTGCTCACCGGCAGGTTCACCGTGTAGTCGCGTATCCACTGGCCGTTCGGCGCCTGGATACGACGGACCTGCGTACGGATCAGGGTCGTCGCACCACTGAGCACCCCCGCGCGAGGCGGGCTGGACTGGTCCGCGTGCGGATCGAACCGCTCGGCGGAGTGCACGGAGGGACGCGCATACGGGCGCAGGCCGTGCCAACTGTTCTTCGGTGCCACGTTGTTGACGTGCGTTGCGGGCTGGTCGTCGGACGCTTCACGCACCGGCTCGGGACGGTGACGGCCGTCCGGCTGAACACTCTCGGCGTCCTGGGGACCCCGGGGCGCCTTCGACGTAATGATGGTCGGGCCGCCCGCGCCCTGGGTCGCGTCGCTCGCGCTGTAGTGGTTGAGGCCCGTGTAATGGACCTCCAGCGCGGGGGTGTTGGTGCTCGGGCCGTAGCGCAGCACGATGCCCTGGGGGCCGGTGGGTGTGGCGGTGACCGGCTCGAAGACGTGGATCGGGGCACCGAGGGTGTCGGCGAGCAGCGGCAGGAAGGTGTCACCGACCGGGTCGGCCCAGGCGTTCGACCAGTTCCGTACCGCGCGGTCGATGGTGGCCGCCTCGCGTGCGGTGAGTGCGGCGGTGCTGCGGTGGTAGGCGGCGGTGAGCAGGGCCCGGCGTTCGTCCGGTGTCATGGTGTTGAGCGTGGGCAGGGCGTTCACCGCACGGAGGTAGGCGAACATGCGCCGGTTGCTCGGGGCGGTGCCGGTCGGTGCGGGCGCGGTACCGAGCGAGACGGCCTGCAGGTAGCGGGTCTGGATGTCGGCCGGGTCGAGATCCTCGGCCTGGGTCATGCCCTGGATGCCGTACAGGGTCAGGTTGTTGGTGACGTCCGTGTCGGACATGTTCTCGACCGTGGTCGCGAACATGTCGGCGAGTACACCCCGGAGCTGGCCGAGTACCTGCGGGGGCAGCGGGCGGCTGTCGTCGCGGGCCGCCGCCAGCCGGTTCACGACCAGGTTCTGCAACTCCCGCCGGGCGGAACGCAGATGGCCGGACCCCTGGGTCACGGTCTGCGGATGTTGCGTCATCGTCGTGAGGGTCTGCCGTACGGCGTCGGGCCGGCCGAGCCACTGGGCGAGACCCGGGTCGAGGGCCGGGTCGGCCGCCAGCAGACGGGTGCGGACCAGGGCGGGCGCGCTGCCGATGACGGCGTAGAGGAGGCAGTTGCCGTCGCCCGGGGTCGGGACCGCGTTGCCCGTGGGGGCGACGTACGGGGACAGGGGTGCGGCCGGGGTCGTGCCGGACGGCGGTGTCACGAGCGGGGCCTTGCTCTTGACGGCGCCCTTGCCCTTGGTGGGTGCCGTGCTCTTGTCCGGGCCCGTGGGCTTGACTGTGGCCGGCTTCTTGCCCTTGGCCGACTTGCCGCCGCTGGTGCCGGACTTGGGCGGCGCGGCCTTCTTCGGCTTCAGCGCGGTCGTCTTGGGGAGCGTGCCGGTGGTGGTGGCCGGGGGCGGGGTGTGGGTCTGGCCGCCGGCCGGGAGGGGGGCGGCCGGGCCGTCGGGGGT
>NZ_JAKQYH010000051.1:0-41767 GCF_022343545.1 Streptomyces arenae | reverse complement strand
GTGGTTGGGGGGTGGGGAGGGGGGCTTGCCATGTCAGGGTTGTGCCGCCGGTTTCGGGGGTGGTCCAGTTCAGTCGGCCGCCCAGTTCCGCCGCCCGTTCCGCCATGTTGCGCAGGCCGCCGCGGCGGCCACCGGCGGGTATGCCCACGCCGTTGTCGGTCACCGTCAGCCGGAGTTCCCGGCCGTCGGTGGCCAGGGTCACGTCGGCGCGGTCGGCGTGCGCGTGCCGGGCGATGTTGGTGAGGGACTCGGCGAGCACGGCGACGACGTGGTCGGCGGCCTCCCTGGGCACGTCGGTGTCGAGCAGCCCCTCCATCCGCAGGCTGGGCGCGAAGCCCAGCACCGGCGCCGCCTCCCCCGCGACCCGGACCGCGCGGGCCCGCAGGCCGCTGCCGGCACCGCCCTCACGGGTGCGCAGGCCGAAGATCGTCGACCGGATGATCTTGATGGTCTCGTCCAGGTCGTCCACCGCCCGCAGCACCCGTTCCGACGCCTCGGTGTGCTCGATGAAACGGCCCGCGCTCTGCAGGGTCATGCCGGTGGCGAAGAGCCGCTGGATGGCGAGGTCGTGCAGGTCGCGGGCGATGCGGTCGCGGTCCTGGAGCACGGCGATCTCCTGCGCGTCCCGGCGGCGCTCGGCCAGCTCCAGCGCGATGGACGCCTGGGCGGCGAAACCCTGCAGGGTCTCCGTCTCCCAGCCCGTGAAGACCCTGCCGCCGATCTCCCGGGCCAGCAGCAGCACGCCCCGCACCCCCGTGTCCTCGGCCCCGATGGGGATGGCCACGGCGGGGCCCAGGCCCTGGAAGCGCGGCGGCTCGGGAGAGACCCGGTCGTCGCGGCCGACGTCCTCGCTGGACACCGGGGCACCGGCCGAGAAGGCCAGGCCCATCAGGGTCTTCTCCAGCGACAGCACCAGGCCACGGTGGTCGTCCGCGTCCATCCCGACGGCGATGTCCACGCTGAGCGAGTCGGCGTCCTCCATCGGGACCGCGACGGCGACCAGGGCCGCACCCGTGATGGACCGGGCCTGCTCGGCGATCAGTGCCAGGGCCTCGGCGGGGTCGCCGCCGGACATCAGGCTGTGGGTGATCTCCACGTTGGCCCGCAGCCACCGCTCGCGCAGCCGTGACTCCTCGTACAGCCGGGCGTTGTCGATGGCCACACCGGCCGCCACCGCCAGCGTGGACGTCACCGACACGTCCTCCTCGTCGAACTGCGCGCCGCCCCGCTTCTCGGTCAGGTACAGGTTGCCGAAGACCTGGTCACGGACCCGGATCGGGACGCCGAGGAAGGTGTTCATCGGCGGGTGGTTCGGCGGGAAGCCGTACGACGCCGGGTGCTCGGAGAGCTTCACGAGACGGAGCGGTTCGGGGTGCCGGATCAGTTCACCGAGGATGCCGTGGCCCTCCGGGAACGGGCCGATCCGGGCGATCTCCTCGTCGCTGACGCCGACCGTGTGGAAGGCCGACAGCCGCCTGCCGTCGGGACCGATCACGCCGAGCGCCGCGTACTCGGCGTCCACCAGCACCGCCGCCGCCTCCACGATCCTGCGCAGCGCCTGCTCCAGATCGAGTTCCCGGCCGACCGACAGCACCGCCTCCAGCAGGCTGCGCACCCGGTCGCGGGTGCCACGGGCGGCGTCCAGACGGGCCTGCAACTCGTCCAGGAGTTCGTCCAGCCTGAGTTGCGGCAGCCGTACCCGGGCCGCCTCGGGGTCTTCCACCGCGGTCCTCCAGATCCTGTCGAGTCGGGCGCACCGGCAGGTCCGGTCAGGACTCACGTTAGTGCCGGGGGCGGAGGAGAACACCGGGAACCGGACAGCGCGGCTCAGGTTCGCAGGTCGGCCCCGTTCCGGGTGCGCCCGCCGGTCAGGGCCCGTCCGGTGACCAGGTCCGGCTCGATGCGCACGAAGACCTCGTGAGCCGCCGGGACCCATGAGCGGGGCCCTTCGCGGACCAGCCGCGCGTGCTCGGCTGGATCGTGCACGACGGTCGCGGCGCCGGTGACGACCACGCTCCAGCCGGACCGGCTGTCCGCGTCCACCTCGTCGGCCTCGAAGGCCACCACGGACCCGTCGACGGCGCGGGCCAGCTCGGAGGCGGCGGAGGTCCGCAGCAGCACGGCGCCGTCGCCGTCCAGGCCGAAGTTGACGGGCAGCACGGCGGGCAGCGCGTGCCGGGTGTGCACGATCCGGCCCACGGGCACCCCGGCGAGCAGCCGCAGGCACTCGCCACGGTCCAGTTCACGGAATCCGTCGTTGGCGTACATCGGCCGCCTCGTCTCCGGTCGTGCGGCGCCACCGCCCCGGGGCACCACGTCCCTCAAGCTTCCGCCGCCGCGCGGAGCCGAGACCAGGGGCCAACAGTCCCGGCCGCCCCGGAAAAGGACCTGGGGCGGCCGCGCCCCGGCGCCGGTGCGGCGAGCCGACGCCGGGACAGGAGCGGACCGCGGCACCTGCACAGGCAGTCCCCGAGAAAGAGGCAGGCCCCGAGAAGGAGGCAGGCCGCGGCGGGAAGGGCAGGTCGCGGCGGGAAGGGCCTTTGGCCCCCTGCGTTTCGCGGCCGCGGGAGCGTGGGGTCACCCGGTCACCCGGTCCAGGTCCAGTTCGCGACCTCGGGCAGGTCGGTGCCGTGCTCGCGGATCCAGGCCTCGTGGCGGGTACGGGCGTCCGCCATCTGCTGGCGTACCGCGGCGGCGCGGACGGCGAGGCCGGGAACACGGTCGATGACATCCATGACGAGGCGGTAGCGGTCCAGGTCGTTGCGGACGACCATGTCGAACGGGGTGGTCGTGGTGCCGGACTCCTTGTAGCCGCGCACGTGCAGGTTCTGGTGGCCGGTGCGGCGGTAGGCGAGACGGTGGATCAGCCAGGGGTAGCCGTGGTAGGCGAAGATCACCGGCTTGTCCGTGGTGAACAGGCCGTCGTACTCGAAGTCGGCCATCCCGTGCGGGTGTTCGTCCTTGGGGAGCAGCCGGGTCATGTCGACCACGTTGACCACGCGCACGGCCAGCTGCGGCAGATGCCGGCGCAGCAGCTGGGCGGCGGCCAGCACCTCCTGGGTGGGCACGTCGCCGGCGCAGGCGAGGACGACGTCGGGTTCGCCGCCGTTCTCGGTGCCGGCCCACTCCCAGATCCCGGCGCCGCGGGCGCAGTGCACGCGGGCCTGGTCCAGGGAGAGCCAGTCGAAGCAGGGCTGCTTGCCGGCCACGACGACGTTGACGTAGTCCCGGCTGCGCAGGACGTGGTCCGCCACCGACAGGAGGGTGTTGGCGTCCGGCGGCAGGTAGACGCGCACGACCTCCGGGCTCTTGTTGAGGACGTGGTCGACGAACCCGGGGTCCTGGTGCGAGAAGCCGTTGTGGTCCTGGCGCCAGACGTGCGAGGTGAGCAGGTAGTTGAGGGAGGCGATGGGGGCCCGCCAGGGCAACTGCCTGGACGTCTTGAGCCACTTGATGTGCTGGTTGACCATCGAGTCGACGATGTGCACGAACGCCTCGTAGCAGGAGAACAGTCCGTGCCGCCCGGTGAGGAGGTAGCCCTCCAGCCAGCCCTGGCAGAGGTGTTCGGAGAGGATCTCCATCACCCGGCCGTCGTGTTCGAGGTGTTCGTCGACCGGCAGCCGCTCCGCCTGCCAGGCCTTGCCGGTCACGTCGAAGACGGCCTGGAGCCGGTTGGAGGCGGTCTCGTCCGGGCCGACCAGCCGGAAGTCCCGCCGCGCGCCGGTGTCCTCCATGACCCGGGCGAGGAGGTCGCCCAGGATCCGGGTGGGTTCGTGCAGGGCGGTGCCCGGCTTCTCGACGGGGACGGCGAACTCGTCGAGGCCGGGGAGCGGCAGATCGCGGACGAGCAGGCCGCCGTTGGCGTACGGCGACGCGCCCAGGCGCTTCGCACCGTCGGGGACGCAGGCCAGCACGTCGGCGACCGGCCGGCCGTCGGGGCCGAAGAGTTCCTCCGGCCGGTAGGAGCGCAGCCAGGCCTCCAGCTGCCCCAGATGCTCCGGGTTCTCTCGGACGCCGGCGAGCGGCACCTGGTGGGCGCGCCAGGTGCCCTCCACGGGCACGCCGTCGACCTCGGCGGGGCCGGTCCAGCCCTTGGGCGTGCGCAGCACGATCACCGGCCAGTGCACGCGCTCGGTGACGCCGTCCTCGCGGGCCGAGCGCTGCATGGCGGCGATGCGGTCCAGGGCGTCGTCCATCGCCGCGGCCATGGCCCGGTGCACCTGGTGCGGGTCGTCGCCCGTGACGTGGATCGGGTCGTGGCCGTAGCCGCGCAGCAGGGCGTCGAGTTCGGCCTCGGGCAGGCGGGACAGGACGGTCGGGTTGGCGATCTTGTAGCCGTTGAGGTGGAGGATCGGCAGGACGGCGCCGTCGTGTGCCGGGTCGAGGAACTTGTTGGAGTGCCAGGAGGCGGCCAGCGGCCCGGTCTCCGCCTCGCCGTCACCGATCACACAGGCCACCAGCAGGTCGGGGTGGTCGAGGGCGGCGCCGTAGGCGTGGGCCAGGGAGTAGCCCAGCTCGCCGCCCTCGTGGATGGACCCGGGCGTCTCCGGGGCCACGTGGCTGGGTACGCCGCCGGGGAAGGAGAACTGCTTGAACAGCCGTGCCATCCCCGCCGCGTCCCGCGGTACGTCGGGGTAGGTGTCGCTGTAGCTGCCCTCCAGCCAGGAGTTCGCCAGCACGGACGGGCCGCCGTGGCCCGGCCCCCACACGCACAGCGCGTCGAGGCCGCGTGCCTTGATCACCCGGTTGAGGTGGGTGTACACGAGGTTCAGGCCGGGCGAGGTGCCCCAGTGACCGAGCAGCCGCGGCTTGATGTGCTCCGGCCGCAGCGGCTCGCCGAGCAGCGGGTTGGCCAGCAGGTAGATCTGCCCGGCGGCCAGGTAGTTGGCGGCCCGCCAGTGCGCGTCCAGCGTGCGGAGTTCCGTGTCGGACAGTACCGTGGCGTCCTGGTGTTCGACCTTGGACATGAGATGACTCCCGTGGATGGGTCGTCGGGCGGTGGAGGCGGCATGGCCGGCAAGCAGGCGGCGCAGCTGCCGCGCAAGACGTACGAGCAGGAACTGCTGCGTCTCCAGACGGAGTTGGTGAAGCTCCAGGAGTGGGTGCGGGCGACCGGGGCCCGGCTGGTGGTGGTCTTCGAGGGACGGGACGCGGCCGGCAAGGGCGGCACGATCAAGCGGGTGACCGAGCACCTCAACCCGCGCGTCGCCCGGATCGCGGCGCTGCCGAAGCCGACCGAGCGCGAGCGCACCCAGTGGTACTTCCAGCGGTACGTCGAGCAGCTGCCGGCCGCCGGGGAGATCGTGCTGTTCGACCGGTCCTGGTACAACCGGGCCGGGGTCGAGCACGTGATGGGCTTCTGCACCAAGGAGGAGTACCAGCTCTTCCTGCGGCACTGCCCGATCTTCGAGCGGATGCTGGTCGAGTCCGGGATCCTGCTGCGCAAGTACTGGTTCTCGGTGAGCGACACCGAGCAGCAGGACCGGTTCCGCAAGCGGATGGAGGACCCGGTGCGGCGCTGGAAGCTCTCCCCGATGGACCTGGAGTCGATCACCCACTGGGAGGCGTACTCCCGGGCCAAGGACGAGATGATGGTGCACACCGACATCGCCGACGCGCCCTGGTACGTCGTGGAGAGCGACGACAAGCGGGCCGCCCGGCTGAACATGATCGCCCACCTGCTCTCGACCGTGCCGTACCACGACGTGCCGCCGCCGGTGCTCGAGCTGCCCGAGCGGCCCGCGTCGACCGGCTACGAGCGCCCGCCGCGCGATCTCCAGACCTACGTCCCGGACCACGCCGCGAGCCTGTGAGGGGGCCGCCCCGCCGTCGGGCGAGCCGTCCGTCCCGGCGGTGCCGGTGCGCGGCATGGTCTTCACCTCCTGCTGAGGGGGCGGGGGCTCCGGGCGGCCGTCGGATCCGCGGGGATCCTGGTCCAGCCTCCTGTCCCGGCGTGCTCCGGCACAGGGGCCGGTGGTCCCGCCCCCGGGCCTTCCGGCCCATGCCGCCCGCGGCCGGGCCGGACGCGTACCCGGCACGGGACCGTGCACGCCACCGAACGGATCCGGCGGCAGGGCACGTTGGCGGTCCGCCGCGCGTCTGTCACGTGGCGGGCCCGCTCCGGTGGATGCTGGGAGGTCACACGGCGGAAGGCGGCGCATGACCCAGGGCGGAGACGGACGGCGGGGATGGCGCGGGCTCACGCCCGGACTCGCCTCGCTGCTCGGTTACCGGCGTGCCTGGCTGAAGGGCGATCTGCTGGCCGGCATGACCGTGGCCGCGTACCTGGTGCCGCAGGTCATGGCGTACGGCGAGGTGGCCGGTCTGCAGCCGGTCGCCGGGCTGTGGGCGATCCTGCCGGCGCTGATCCTGTACCCCGTGTTCGGCTCCTCGCGGCTGCTGTCGGTCGGTCCTGAGTCCACCACCGCCCTGATGACGGCCACCGTGGTCGGCCCGCTCGCCGCCGGTGCCCCGGACCGGTACGCCGTGCTGGCCGCGACGCTCGCCGCCACGGTCGGCCTGCTCTGCCTGGTCGCCCGGGCGGTGCGCCTCGGATTCCTCGCCGACCTGCTGTCCCGCCCGGTCCTCATCGGTTACCTGACCGGCGTGGCCCTGATCATGATGGCGGACCAGCTGACCAAGCTCACCGGGGTCCCGACGACCGGCACCGGGTTCTTCCCGCAACTGTGGTCCTTCCTCACGCACCTGGCGGACGCGCACCCGCCCACCGTCGTCCTCGCCGCGCTGGCCCTGACGGTCCTCCTGCTCGTGGCCCGGTACTTCCGGGCCCTTCCCGGTCCGCTGCTGGTGGTGGCGCTGGCCACGGCGGCGGTCGTCGCGTTCGGTCTCGACGACCGCTACGGCATCAAGGTCATCGGTACCGTCCCCTCGGGCCTGCCCGGTCTCTCCGCACCGGACTTCGGCGAGATCCGCCGCCTGGTGCTGCCCGCGCTGGGCGTCCTCCTGGTCGCCTACACCGACTTCATCCTCACCGCGCGTGCCTTCAGCGGGGCGGGCCCGGACGAGGAGGGCCCCGACCTGGACGCCGACCAGGAGTTCCTGGCCCTGGGCGCGGCCAATCTCGGTGCGAGCGCCGTGCACGGGTTCCCGGTGAGCAGCAGCGCCAGCCGCACCGCCCTCGCCGCCTCGGCGGGCGCCCGCAGCCAGCTGTACTCGCTGGTGGCCGGGGCGTTCGTGCTCGCGGTCCTGCTGCTGCTCAGCCCGCTGCTGACGCGCACGCCGTCCGCGGTCCTCGGCGCCCTCGTCGTCTACGCGGCGCTGCGCATGATCGACCTGGCCGGCTTCCGCCGGCTGGCCGCCTTCCGGCGCCGCGAACTCCTGCTGGCGTTCGGCTGCCTGGCCGGGGTCCTCGCCCTGGACATCCTCTACGGGGTGCTGGTCGCCGTCGGCCTGTCCGTCGCGGAGCTCCTCACCCGGGTGGCCCGTCCGCACGACGCGGTGGAGGGGCTGGTCCCCGGCCTGGCCGGCATGCACGACGTCGACGACTACCCCACCGCCCGCACCGTCCCCGGTCTCCTCGTCTACCGCTACGACTCGCCCCTGTTCTTCGCCAACGCGGAGAACTTCCGGCGCCGGGCACTGGCCGCCGTCGACGAACAGGCCGAGCCCGTCCGCTGGTTCGTGCTCAACACCGAGGCCAACGTGGAGGTCGACATCACCGCCCTCGACGCGGTCGACGACCTCCGCCGTGAACTGACCGGCCGAGGCGTGGTGTTCGCCCTGGCCCGGGTCAAACAGGACCTCCTCGACGACCTGCGGGCCTACGGCCTCACCGACACGGTGGGCCCCGACCGCGTCTTCCCCACCCTGCCGACGGCGGTGGCCGCCTACCACGAGTGGGTGGCGGCGCAGGACTGACCGGCCACGGCGTCCGGAGGGGGTCACGGCTTCTCGGCGCGGACGATCACCACGGGGCAGTCGGCGTGCTGCGTCACGTGCGTGCTCACGGAACCCAGCAGGGCGCGCGCGAACCCGCCGCGGCCCCGGCCGCCGACGACCAGCACCTCGGCTCCCTCGGCGGCCCGCAACAGCACGTCGGCGGTGTTGCCGTGCACCAGATGCGTGGTGACGGACTCGGCTCCCTGCGCGCCGAGCACCTCCGTCAGCTCCTGCCGCATCCGGTCCCGGGCCTCCTCCTGGTCGACGTCCATGTCCACCGCGGGCCCCGACCAGCCGTACAGCCCCGGGAGTTCCCACACGGTCACCGCCTCGACCGCGCCGCCGACCAGGCCGGCGTAGCGCACCGCCCAGCGCAGCGCCCCGTACGAGGACGCCGACCCGTCCACACCGACCACGACCCTCGGCGCGGCGACTTCCCTGTCCATCGGACCCACCTCTCCCACGGCGCGTGCGCCGCCCGGCCAGCCCCCTCACTCCCACGCTGAGCGATGTGGCGGCGGGCCGCCAGAGATACGCCTCCGGCAGGGTCAGCGGACGATGCGGTGGTGCCGTCCGCCGTGGCGCAGCCGCAGCACGCCGTAGACCAGGTCGGCGACCAGGACGACGGCGCCGATGACGAACAGGTAGAACAGTCCGTGGGCGGCGAAACCGACGATGCCCAGGATCAGGGCCACGAGGATCAGGAGCAGGAACAGGGACATCGGTTCTCCCGTCGCATCGGTCCGGTCAGCGCCGGGCGAGTCGCCGCTCGCCGCCGGCGCCGGGGGTGTAGTCGAGTTCGTAGTGCGCGAAGACCGACGGTTCCCGGGCCGCCGGGAGCTCACCGTCCGTGTCGATCGCGGGGGCCTTCTTGACCACTCCCCGGTCGTAGGCGACCTTCAGGTAGCCGGGACCCACGGTCGCCTTCACCAGGGGGACGAACGCCAGCCGGCGGCGGGTGGGCAGCCCGACGGTGACGGTGGCGTAGAGGGGTTCGTCGGTCGCGGTGTCGACGTAGACCGCCTCGAGGACGCCGATCTTGTGACCGGCGGGGTCCACGACGTCGTGGCCGCGCCATTCCCGGATGTCTGCTGCTTCGAACATCGCCCACCTCCGGTGGTGCGGGTACCCCCGGAGCAGGCAGGTAGACGCGCCGTGCGGACCGGGGTCAGGGCACCACGCGGATGCCGACGATGCAGGTGTCGTCGTCGGTGTCGGACCTGCTGTGGGTCAGCAGGCGGTCCAGTCGTTGCTCCAGGGTCCGGGGAACCGCGCGCGCGGCGGTGAGCAGCTGTGCCAGGGACTCCTCCACGGACCGGTCACGGCGTTCGATCAGGCCGTCCGTGTACATGAGCAGGGTGTCGTCGACGGCGAGCTGCACCTCGTGCTCCTGGTAGGCGGCCTCGGGCACGGCGCCCAGCAGCAGGCCCTGGACGAGCGGCAGCGGTTCCGCCTCGGGGCCGCGGACCAGGACGGGCGGCAGATGGCCGGCCCGGGCCCAGCGCAGGGTGTGGCGGTCGGGGTCGTACAGACCGCAGACGGCGGTGGCGGTGACGGAGCCGGTCAGGTGGTGGGTCACCATGTTCAGCCAGGACAGCAGCTGTCCCGGGCCCGCGCCGGTCACGGCGAGGCCGCGCAGCGCGTTGCGCAGGACGACCATGCTGGTGGCGGCCTCGATGCCGTGTCCGGCGACGTCGCCGACGCACAGCAGCACCATCCGGGACGGCAGCACGACCGCGTCGTACCAGTCGCCGCCGACCAGGTTCTGGGTCTCCGCGGGCCGGTAGCGCACCGCCAGGTCCAGGCCGGGGACCGCCAGCGGGGCCTGCGCGGGCGGCATGATGGCGTGCTGGAGCTGGAGGGTGAGCCGGTTGCGTTCGCTGGCCTGCTGCTCGGTGTGGGCCAGCTGGTCGCGGGTGGCGGCCAGGGCCACCTCGGTCCAGTGGTGGGCGGAGATGTCCTGGTAGGCGCCGCGTAGGACGTACGGCTCGCCGCCGGAGTCGAGGACCGGTTCGGCCACCACCCGGATGTGGCGGGTGACCCCGTCGGGGCGCTGGAGGCGGAACGAGGTGGACGCGGGGTGGCGGCGGTGCAGCAGGGTGCGCAGGAAGCGGCCGATGGCGACGGCGTCGTCGGGGTGGGCGTGGGCGGCCAGGTCCTCCAGCGGCACGGGGGCGGCGGAGGCGGGCCTGCCGTAGAGGTCGAAGAGCTGGCCGTTCCAGGTGATCTCGCCGGTGAGCAGGTTCTCCTCGAAGCCGCCGATCCGGCCCAGCCGCTGGGCGTGCTTGAGCAGACTGGCCAGCCGGGCGGTCTCGTCCTCGATGCGCCAGATGAGCAGGACGCTGCCGCCGTGCCGGCTGATGTTGAAGTCGGCGACCGCGGACAGCGGGACGTCGTCGACCAGGGCGGTGAGGCGCATGCGGTGGGCGCGGTAAGGCTCGCCGGTGGCGAAGACCCGCTCGATCCGTTCGAAGAGCTCGCTGTGGCCGGCGACCATCGGGTAGGCCTCCAGGAGCAGGGCGTCGTTGATGACGCTCCGGGGCCGGCCGGCGGGGTCCAGGAAACGGCTGTTCACGTGATGGATCCGGAAGTCGACGAGGTTGCCGTCGGCGTCCAGGTGCGGCACCAGCACCAGGGCCGGGTCGTGCAGTCCCTCGGCGAGGTCCATCAGCTCGGTGACGTCCGGCGTCGCGCGCGGACCGGCGTCGCCGTCGAGGTGGCCCGGGCCGGACGTCTCCAGGGTGTGTCCGCACAGATCGGCCAGCGCCTCGACCTGCCGGACGATCGGCGGGGCGGGGGTGTCCAGCGGGGCGGCCCAGGCGATCTCCAGCACGCCGTGGATACGACCGCCGGTCCCGGCCGGTACGGCCGCCCGGCCGCCCTCGGGGTTCTGGTGCTGGCCGATGGAGGGCAGCCCGGTCTCGGCCAGGCTGTGGATCCAGTGGCCCTCGCGCTCGGTCAGGCCCCGGCGGGCCACGGTCGCCACGCCCGGCGGGACGTGCCGCCAGCGGCCGGCCTCGGCGGCGGAGAACCCGGCGTGGCCCGCCAGGGTGAGCGAGCCGTCGGTGCCCAGGGCCCAGATCGCGACGGCCTCGGCGCCCAGCGGGGCCAGGGCGTGTTCCAGCAGGGCGTCGGCGACGGCCTGGGTGTCGTGGGCGGCCAGCGCACCGCTCTCGGCGGCCCGCAGCCGTACGCTCGCCGAGCCGGAGGTCTCGGTGTGGGCCGCGGTGACCGTGAGGAAGTCGGCGGTGACCTCCGAGAGCCGGTCCCGTGCGGCCTGGTTGATGACGTCGACGGCGAACTCCAGGGGGGTCACCCCGGCCTGCTCGGCGAGTTCGGCCAGCTGCCGGGCGGCCTGCGCCGGGCCGCACCCGAGGCGTTCCACGAGGATGCCCTTGGCCATCTCGATCAGCGCACGGCCGTCCGCCTCGACGTGCGCGGCCCGCACCTCACGCCGCAGCCGTTCCACGGTCGCCGCCAGCCGGCCGACGGGCGACCGCTCCCCGCCGCCGCCGTCCGGGCCGGCGACCCGAACCTCGTCACCACCGCCGACGGCGGCGGACGTCTCGTCGTCCGCCGGAGCGAGACCACCCGCCGAGGCCGGACCCGGACCCGCAGCCGCAGCCGCACCCGCACCCGCGGCGAGAACGCCGTTCGAGGCCGGACCCGTGGCCGGAGCGAGACCGTCCAGCGAGGCCGGACCCCCGGCCGAGGCAGGGCCGTCCCCGTTCGCCGCTGCCGGGCCGGTCCTCGGGCCGTCCGGGTCCGCGGAGGGGTGAGCGTCCGCCGGGGCGGGGGCTCCCGTCGTGGGGTGGTCGCCCGCCGGGGTGCCGGGGTTTCGGGGTTCGGGCGGTTGACGGAGATCGCTCACGGTGTGTCTGTTCCTCCGCTGGTGCGTACGTCACGCGGGCTGCTGGTGGACGCGGTGGCTCGGGGCTCCGCTCACACGGACAGCCATCGTCGGACGCGGGCGATGAGATCGCCGGTGTCGACGGGTTTGGTGACGTAGTCGTTGGCGCCGGACGCGAGGCTCTTCTCCTGGTCGCCCGGCATCGCCTTCGCGGTGACGGCGATGATGGGCAGCTCCGCGTACTGGTCCATGGCCCGGATCTCCGCGGTGGCGGCGTAGCCGTCCATCTCCGGCATCATCACGTCCATCAGGACCAGGCAGATGTCGGGGTGGGCGAGCAGCATCTCGATGCCCTTGCGGCCGTTGTCGGCGTGCAGGACCTGGAAGCCGTGCAGTTCCAGCACCCCGCTGAGGGCGAAGAGGTTGCGTGCGTCGTCGTCGACCACCAGGACCGTCCGGCCGAGGAAGGCGTCGTCCACGACCTGCGCGGCCGGCCGGTGCGGCTCCTCCGCGCGGACCAGTGACAGCACGTCGCCGGGCTGTTCGGCGGACAGGTGCAGGGTGATGCGCTCACGCAGTTCGTCCAGGCTGGACAGGAAGTCCAGCGGCCGGCCCCCGGCGAGGGCGCGCAGGGCCTGCTCCTGCGCCAGCTCCATCCGGTGCCCGGTGTGGATCAGGACGGGCACGCTGGCCAGCGCGGAGTCGCCGCGCATGGCCTCCAGGAAGTCCGTGCCCTCCTTGCCGGGCATGCCCAGTTCCAGCACGACGCAGTGGCAGGGCTCGGCCGCGAGCGTGCTCGCCGCCTCCTGGGCGCCGACGGCGGTGATGAGGTCGATCGCCCCGTGCGGGTCACCGGGGTCGTGCGCGAGGTCTCCGACCGCCCGCTCGGCGACCAGGGTGAGCAGGCCGCGCGGCCGCTCCTCGATCACCAGCAGCCGTCGCCTGCGGTGCTCGGACGCCGGTGCGGGGGCGGGCAGTTCGAGGGGTTCCGGGGCGTCGCCGGAGGTGAGGGCCGTCTGCGGCTGCTCCGCCGGCCGGCCGCCGTTCTCCAGCAGTTCCTCGAAGTCCGCGCGTGCGACGGGCAGGTACAGCGTGAAGGTGCTGCCCTGTCCGGGGGTGCTGTCGACGGTGACGGCGCCGCCGAGCAGATGGGCGATCTCCCGCGTGATGGACAGGCCCAGGCCGGTGCCCCCGTACTTGCGGCTGGTGGTGCCGTCGGCCTGCTGGAACGCGCCGAAGATCGTCTCCAGCTGCTGGTGCGGGATGCCGATGCCGGTGTCGACGACCCGGAAGGCCACCACAGGACCGCCGCGCAGGACCCCCGGCGGGACCTCCCGGTCGGCGGCCGGTTCGATCAGCAGCTGGACGCCGCCCTCCTCGGTGAACTTGACCGCGTTGGAGAGCAGGTTGCGCAGGATCTGCCGCAGCCGGGAGTCGTCGGTGAGCAGGTCGGCCGGCGTGCCCGCGGCGGTGGCCACCTTGAACTCCAGGCTCTTCTGGGTGGTCATCGGCCGGAACGTGGCCTCGACGTACTCCAGCAGCTGGCGCAGCGGGACCCGTTCGGGCGCGACGTCCATCTTGCCCGCCTCGACCTTGGACAGGTCGAGGATGTCGTTGATCAGCTGGAGCAGGTCCGAGCCCGCCGAGTGGATGATGCCCGCGTACTCGACCTGCTTCGGGGTGAGGTTGCGCGAGGGGTTCTGGGCCAGCAACTGGGCCAGGATCAGCAGGCTGTTGAGCGGGGTGCGCAGTTCGTGGCTCATGTTGGCCAGGAACTCCGACTTGTACTTGGAGGCCAGCGCCAACTGCTGTGCGCGAGTCTCCAGTTCCTGCCTGGCCTGCTCGATCTGGAGGTTCTTCGCCTCGATGTCGCGGTTCTGCGAGGCCAGCAGCGAGGCCTTCTCCTCGAGCTCGGCGTTGGAGCGTTGCAGCTCGTCCTGCTGCACCTGCAACTCCTCGGACCTGGCCTGGAGTTCGGAGGTCAGCCGCTGGGACTCCTCGAGGAGTTCGTCGGTGCGGGCGTTGGCCACGATGGTGTTGAGGTTGACGCCGATGGTCGGCATCAGCTGGGTCAGGAAGTCCTGGTGGATCTGGGTGAAGCCGGTCAGCGAGGCCAGTTCGATGACACCGAGCACCTGCTCCTCGACCACGATGGGCAGCACCACGAGGGCCCTGGGCACCGCCTGTCCGAGACCGGAGGAGATCGTCACGTACCCCTCGGGCAGGTCCTCCACGGTGATGGGCCGCCGGTTGCGCGCGACCTGCCCGACGAGGGAGCGTCCGACCGGGATCCGGGAGGGCCGGTCCGCGTCGTCCGGGTAGCCGTACGATCCGACCAGCCGCAGCTCGTGACCGCGTGCGGTGTCCTCCGCGAGGTAGAACGCGCCGTAATGGGCCGCCGCCAGGGGCGTGAGCTCGTCCATGATCAGCTCGGCCACGACCGGCAGGTCGCGGTGGCCCTGCATCAGGCCGGAGATGCGGGCGAGGTTGGTCTTGAGCCAGTCCTGTTCCTGGTTGGCCCGGGTGGTCTCGCGCAGCGACCCCACCATGGAGTTGATGTTGTCCTTGAGCTCGGCGACCTCGCCGGAGGCCTCCACGGTGATCGAGCGGGTCAGGTCGCCCTCGGCGACGGCGCTCGCGACCTCGGCGATCGCCCGGACCTGCCGGGTGAGGTTCCCGGCGAGTTCGTTGACGTTCTCCGTCAGCCGCTTCCAGGTGCCCTCGACGCCCTCCACCTCGGCCTGGCCGCCGAGCCGGCCCTCGCTGCCGACCTCGCGGGCGACGCGGGTGACCTCGGCGGCGAACGACGACAGCTGGTCGACCATCGTGTTGATGGTGGTCTTCAGCTCAAGGATCTCGCCGCGGGCGTCGACGTCGATCTTCTTCGACAGGTCGCCGTTGGCCACGGCGGTCGTCACCAGGGCGATGTTGCGGACCTGGCCGGTGAGGTTGTTGGCCATGGAGTTGACGTTGTCCGTCAGGTCCTTCCAGGTGCCGGCCACGTTCGGCACGTGGGCCTGACCTCCCAGGCGCCCCTCGGTGCCCACCTCGCGCGCGACGCGGGTGACCTCGTCGGCGAACGCGGACAGCGTGTCGACCATCGTGTTGATGACGTCCGCCAGCGCGGCAACCTCACCCTTGGCCTCCACGGTGATCTTCTGCGAGAGGTCACCGCGCGCCACGGCCGTGGCGACCTGGGCGATGGAGCGGACCTGACCGGTCAGGTTGGACGCCATCACGTTGACGTTGTCCGTCAGGTCCTTCCAGGTCCCCGACACGCCTCGCACGATCGCCTGGCCGCCGAGGTTCCCCTCGGTGCCCACCTCGCGGGCGACGCGGGTGACCTCGTCGGCGAAGGCGGACAGCTGGTCGACCATCGTGTTGATGGTGTCCTTGAGTTCGAGGATCTCGCCCCGGGCGTCCACGGTGATCTTCTGGGAGAGGTCGCCCTGGGCCACCGCGGTCGCCACCTGGGCGATGGAGCGGACCTGCCCGGTGAGGTTGCCCCCCATGAAGTTCACGGAGTCCGTCAGGTCTCGCCAGGTGCCCTTGACGCCCTTGACGTCGGCCTGGCCGCCGAGCCGTCCTTCGGTGCCCACCTCGCGGGCCACACGGGTGACCTCGTCGGCGAACGCGGACAGCTGGTCGACCATCGTGTTGATGGTGTTCTTCAGCTCAAGGATCTCGCCGCGGGCGTCCACCGTGATCTTCTGCGACAGATCGCCCTGCGCCACGGCGGTCGTCACCTGGGCGATGTTGCGGACCTGGGAGGTGAGGTTTCCGGCCATGAAATTGACCGAATCGGTCAGGTCCCGCCAGACACCACCGACGCCGGGCACCTGTGCCTGACCACCGAGGCGTCCTTCGCTGCCGACCTCGCGGGCCACACGGGTGACCTCGTCGGCGAACGCGGACAGCTGGTCGACCATCGTGTTGACGGTCTCCTTCAGCTGAAGGATCTCCCCGCGGGCCGGCACGTCGATCTTCTGGGACAGATCGCCCCTGGCCACCGCGGTCGCCACCTGGGCGATGTCGCGGACCTGCGTGGTCAGGTTGCCCGCCATGGCGTTGACCGAGTCGGTCAGGTCGGCCCAGGTGCCGGAGACCCCGGGCACCTCCGCCTGGCCGCCCAGCGTGCCCTCGGTGCCCACCTCGCGGGCCACCCTGGTCACTTCCGACGTGAAGAGGGACAACTGGTCGACCATGCCGTTGAAGACCGTGGCGATGTCGCCGAGCAGCCCCTGTCCGTCGGCAGGCAGCCGGGTGCCGAAGTCCCCGTCGCGTACGGCCGTCAGCCCGGCCAGCAGTTGCCGAAGCTCCTGCTCACCCGGCGCCTGCACCTGGGCGTCCACCTTCGTGCCGCTCATGCACACCCTCGTTCCACTCCCCAAGAGTCCCCACCCCGAGGACTCGGAACCACACCAGGGCCGCAAGCCCCACCCCACCAGCGGAGATTTCGTGTTCGACGGCTCCGGCCGATGGGAAAGCGGTCGCAGATTAACGCACGGAACAGTGCGCGGCCAAAGCCCGCGGGAGCCTCACGACCGGCCTGAAAATGAGGGTGAGAAAGTCGGCATGAGGGCGCGGAAGCGGGGTACTCGGGCCGTTTTCCCGGACGCGTTCGTCACGCCGTGACGGCGTCCTCGACGGTCGGGTGACAGCTGACGAGGGCGTCGAGACCCACCATCTGCACGATGCGCAGGGCGGGGCCGCGGGCACCGGCGATGCGCAGCCAGCCCTCGGCGTCCCGGGTCGTCTGGTAGGCGGTGACCAGGGTGTTGATCCCGCTGGAATCCATGAACGTGACGCTGCTCAGATCGATGACGATCCGTGCCCCGGCGGTGGGGTCGGCCGGCGGCACCGCCCCGGCGAGGGCGCCCGCGCTCTCGTAGTCGACCTCACCGCTGAGGGTGAGCACGGTGATGCCGTCGGTGTCGGCGCGGGTCACGGACAGCCGGCCCCGACTCGTTGCTTCCTGGTTGTCTGTCACCTGCGACCTGCACATCCTCGGTCCGGCTGGGTTTCTCCGTAGCCAACGCTGCCCCGGGAAGTCGGATGTGATGCGCGAGACGGCCCGATTTTCTCGCCGACCGGGAGTAGTGCCGCGCATCACCGGGTAAACGCGGGCCCATGAACGGGGTATTGCAGAACGTCGGCAGGGAACCTGTCCTGTTCGAGGAGTGTTCCCGGATGCCGCAAGCCGCACCTGACGATGTCACCTTCGCCCTGGACGGGGCGGACGGCTGCATCGCCGGCGCCCGCCACCGGACGTCGGAGTTCCTGGCGCGGGCCCGGTCCGCGTACGGGGTGCCGGTGCCGGCCCGCGCCGTGGACCTGGCGCAACTGGTCGTCAGCGAGCTGGTCACCAACGCCCTCAAGTACGCGCCCGGTCCGGTGCTGCTGCGGCTGGGCATCGCCGACGGGGCGCTGGAGATCGAGGTGTGGGACAGCGACCCGACGCTGCCGCTGGCCCGTGCCGCCGACACCGGACGGGTCGGCCAGCACGGTCTGGAGATCGTGCTGGCGGTGGTGCGGGGCTTCGAGGCGCGACGGGAGCCGGTCGGCAAGCGCATCACCGCCCGGCTCGACCTCTTCGACGAGGTGCTGCCCGGCCTCGGCCGCCCGGACGGCCGACGGGGGCGCCGTTCCCAGGGGGAGTGAACGGCAGGCGCCGGGGCACACGGGGCGGTGTACGACCCATGTGACGCGTGATGACGCAGGAGGCTTGCCATGCTCATGGCCCACCCCGCCGTGCTGATGAACCTGATCGAGCAGTACGAGACGCTGCGGGTCCTGAACGCCGACGACGGGTCCGAAGAGGTCCGTAACCGGATGGCGGACATCGCCTACACGCTGTGCGTGGCCACCGGCACCAGTGACATCGACGCGGCTCTCGTCGCCGCCCGGCACCGGCTGCCCGGTGCCCGCACGGAGGACGACTCCCTGCTCTCGGCCTGACCGGACGGCGGCGCGTTCACTCCGCGTCGGCGACGACCGAGCCCACGCGTTCCGCGAGGTGCGGGTCACGGCGGACCAGGAGGGTGGCGTAGCCGACGGCGGCGAGCAGGGCGGCCAGGGCCGCGTACGGGAACCAGCTGTACGGGGCCGGCTGGCCGGGCTTGGCGAGGTAGTAGAGGGGGACGAGGATGGCCAGGGCGCCGGCCGCCGGGAGGACCAGGTGGCGCAGGGGGCGGAACTCCTGCGGCCGGTAGCGGCGGTAGTACAGCGGCAGGGCGATGTTGGAGGCCAGGTAGACCAGCAGGATCAGGATGGCGCCCAGGCTGGAGGACTCGGTGAAGAAGACCACGGGGTCCATCGGGCCGCCGCCCAGGACATGGCCCAGTCCCCAGCCGCCGATGATCAGCAGCGCGGTGACCGTGAAGGTGACGATCGCGTTGTTCGGCGTACGACGCGTGGGGTGGACGTAGCCGAAGAAGGACGGCAGGAGCCCTTCCCGGCCCGCGTTGAAGATCAGCCGGGCCTGGGAGTTGATGCCCGCGATCAGTACGCCGAGGGTCGAGGTGAGGCCGCCGACGTAGGCGAGGGCGGCCAGTGCGCCGAGGGTGTCCTGGGCGACGTCGATGAACGGGATGGGCGAGGCGCCGAGCCGCCGCACGTCGTAGCCGAAGCCCGTCACGGTGGCGTAGGCGAACAGGATGTAGCTGACGGTCATGATGGCGATGGAGGAGAACACCGCGCGGCCCACGTTGCGGCGCGGGTTCTCCGTCTCCTCGGCGAGCGCGGCGGAGTTCTCCCAGCCGACGAAGAGGAACACCGCGATCGGGAAGCCCGCCGCGAGGCCGTCGAAGCCGTGGGTGATGTGGCCGGGGAGGAACGGGGCGGCGGACAGCGCTCCGTGGTGCCCGGCGATCGCCGCGACCGAGACGACGACCAGGACCAGCATCTCCACGGCGAAGAAGTACCCGGCCCATTTGGTGGAGACCTCGATGCCGCGCAGCATGAGCAGCATCGCGAGCCCGGTCAGCAGCAGGGTCCAGATGATCCAGGGGATCTCGAGGCCGGTGTAGTGGTGCAGGGTGATCTGCACGAACCCGCCGGAGATCGCGATGACGGACGCCATCGCGACGATGTAGCCGAGGCCCGCCAGCAGGGCCGTGGTCACGGCGCTGACCGGCCCGAAGGTCCGGCCGACGAAGGTGATGAAGCTGCCGGCCGAGGGGTGGGCCCGGGAGAACTCGGCCAGGGTGTTGCCGAGCAGGGCCACGGCGACGCCGGCGGCGACGATGGTCAGCGGCGAGGCGACGCCCGCGGTCGTGGCCAGGAAGGCGAAGCCGAAGAAGAAGCTCATGGCCGGGCCGACGTTGGCCATGGTGGCGGCGGCGATGTCGGCCATGCCGAGGACGCCGCCGCGCAGTCGCTGGGGGGTGGCGCGGCCCGGGGGGCCCGATGCCGGCGGGGGGCCGACGGCGGATGCGGGATCGGGCATGACGCCAGCTCCTTCGGGGACGGTGTGCGAGCGGTTGCGGTTGCGGGGCCGGGCGGGGACCGGCGGGGGTCAGACGACGCCGGGCCCGGCGTGCCGGTGTGCCTTCACCGCGGCCACCGCCAGCGCCATGTCGCCGCGGACGAGTTCCTTGAGGAGATCGGCGTGATGGCGGTTGCGCGCGCGTACCACCTCGGGTTCCGGGGCGGGCAGCAGCAGGCACTGCCGGCCGAGCAGGTCGGCGGCGAACTCACGGATCCCGGGTCCGCCGAGCGTCCGCGCCAGTTCGAGGTGGAAGCGGGCCTCCAGCTCCGGCAGCCGGTCCGGTGCGTCGGCGCGGTCCATGTCCTCGACGAGCGTGCGCAGCCCGTCAAGGCCGCCGTCCGGGATCTCGCCGGCCGCGTGGGAGACCAGGCCGCACTCCAGGAGCAGGTGGAAGGCGTCCAGCGCGGCCGCCTCCGCGGGATCGTGCAGCACGGCGAGGACCGCGTCCCACTCCCGGGCCACGAAGGTGCCGCCCGAGCGGCCCCTGCGGCGGTCCAGGAGGCCGTCCTGGCACATGCCCTCCAGGGCGCGGCGCACGGTGATCTCACCGATGCCGAGCTCCTCTGCGAGGACGCCGGCGTCCGGCAGCCGGTCCCCCGGCGCCTCGGACCTCAGGCGCACCCGCAGCGCTATCCGGGAGCGGACGAGCTCCGCTCCCGGCCGTACGGGGCCCGGCCCGTTGTAGGGGCCGAACTTGCCCCCGGTATTCACCACGACGCCACCCTAACGGCGCCCCTGCCGACGCGGCCCGACGCTGAAGCGAAAAATAGAGCAGGGTGAACATTTAAACAAGACTGTTTTTTTGGATCGTCATGAACTAATTTTCGTGCCGCTCGTCCCCCCGTCCCCTCCCCCCTGGATGTCGAGATGACCACCACGCTCCCCGAAAGCCCGCCGACCGAGCCCGGCCTGAAGGCCGGGCTCAAGAACCGGCACCTGTCGATGATCGCCATCGGCGGTGTGATCGGCGCCGGCCTGTTCGTCGGCTCGGGCTCCGGCATCGCCGCCGCCGGCCCCGGCATCCTCGTGTCGTACGCCCTGGTCGGTGTGCTCGTCGTCCTGGTGATGCGGATGCTGGGCGAGATGGCCGCGGCCAACCCCACCTCCGGTTCGTTCTCCGCCTACGCCGACCGCGCGCTGGGCCGCTGGGCCGGCTTCACGATCGGCTGGCTGTACTGGTTCTTCTGGGTCGTGGTGCTCGCCGTCGAGGCCACCGCCGGGGCCAAGATCCTGGCCGGGTGGATACCGGCCGTCCCGCAGTGGGGCTGGGCGCTGATCGTGATGCTGGTGCTGACCGCCAGCAACCTCGTCTCGGTCAGCTCGTACGGCGAGTTCGAGTTCTGGTTCGCCGGCATCAAGGTCGTCGCCATCGCCGCGTTCATCGTCGTCGGCGGTCTGGCCCTGTTCGGGCTGCTGCCCGGCTCCGACCACCCGGCCTCGGGCTTCTCGAACCTGACCGCCCACGGCGGCTTCCTGCCGCACGGGCCCGGCGCGATCCTCACGGGCGTCCTGATGGTGGTCTTCTCGTTCATGGGCAGTGAGATCGTCACCCTCGCGGCCGGCGAGTCGGCTGACCCGCGCGGGGCCGTCACCAAGGCCACCAACAGCGTGATCTGGCGGATCGCCGTCTTCTACCTCGGCTCGATCCTGATCGTGGTGTCGCTGCTGCGCTGGGACGACCCGGCGATCCTCAAGGACGGCTCGTACGTCGCCGCGCTGAGTTCGATCGGCATTCCGCACGCCGCGCAGATCATGAACGCCATCGTGCTGACCTCGGTGCTGTCCTGTCTCAACTCCGGCCTGTACACGGCCTCCCGCATGGCCTTCTCGCTCGGCGGACGCAACGACGCCCCGGCGGCCTTCGCCCGCACCACGAACCGCGGGGTGCCGCGCAGCGCGATCCTGGCCTCGGTGGTCTTCGGCTTCGTGGCCGTCGCCTTCAACTACCTCTGGCCGGACACGGTCTTCCAGTTCCTGCTGAACTCCTCCGGTGCGATCGCCCTGTTCGTGTGGCTGGTCATCTGCTTCTCCCAGCTGCGCATGCGGAAGATCATCCAGGCCGAGTCGCCGGAGAAGCTCGTCGTGCGGATGTGGCTCTACCCGTACCTGACCTGGGCCACCATCGCCCTGATCACCTTCGTGCTGGGCTACATGCTCACCGACACCAGCGACGGCGGCGGCCGAGACCAGGTGGTCCTGTCCACCCTGGTGGCCCTCGGCGTGGTCGTCTTCGCCGTGGTCCGCCAGCGGGTCACCGCCCGCAGGCAGTGAGGCGGACGGCGCACCGTCACGCGTCCCCGTAGGCCTCCCCGCCCAGTTCCAGGCTCGCCGTGCCCGCCGTGGCGTCGGCGAGCCAGGCGCGGAAGGTGTCCACGTCGGCGTCGGGGAGGCCGATCTCGATGGTGACGGCCTCCCCGTAGCGCACGTCGCGGACCGCGCGGCCGGTGGCCCGCAGGTCGTTCTGGACCTTGCCGGCCCGCTGGTGGTCGACGGTCACGGTGGCCAGCCGGAAGCGGCGGCGGGTGACCGTGCCGAGCGTGTCCAGGGCCTCGCCGACCGCACCGCCGTAGGCCCGGATCAGCCCGCCCGCGCCGAGCTTCACGCCGCCGTAGTAGCGGGTGACGACGGCGACGACGTAGCGCATCTCGCGGCGCAGCAGCATCTGGAGCATGGGCACCCCGGCGGTGCCGCCCGGTTCGCCGTCGTCACTGGCCTTCTGGACGGAGGCGTCGGCGCCGACGACGTACGCCCAGCAGTTGTGGGTGGCGTCGGCGTGTTCCTTGCGGATCGCCGCGACGAAGTCCTGGGCCTCGCGCTCGGTGGCCGCCGGGGCGAGGGCGCACAGGAAGCGGGAACGGTTGACCTCGGTCTCGTGCGTGCCCGCGCGGGCGACGGTGCGGTACTCGTCCTGCATCCGCCCACCCTATGCGGCCGCCCGAGGCCGTCCGGCAGCCTTGAACCTCCAGATCCGGGGCGGCCCGGCTACCCCGGGTCCCCGAAACGGGCCGGCCCGGCTATCCCACGCCCTCCGGTGCGGTCGGTCCGGCTATCCCTTGCGGCCTCGGGCCACCGTCACCTCGGTCAGCAGGGCGGTGCCCGGGCCCAGTGCCGTCCACTCCGTGCCGTGCCAGGCGAGGACCGCGATCGCCGAGGTCGGGAACTTCGCGCGGACCTGCTCCAAGGTGTCGTCCAGGCCCTCCCCGGCCAGCTCCAGGACCAGCTCCGCCAGCCCCGGGTTGTGCCCCACCAGCAGAAGCGTCGCCACCTCCGCCGGGACCCCGCGCACCACCTCCATCAGCTCGGGGACGCCGGCCGCGTACACCCTGCTGTCGTAGCGGACCGGCGGCGGGGTGCCCCACTGGCCGGCGGCCAGCTCCCACGTCTGCCGGGTGCGCACCGCGGTGGAGCAGACGGCGAGGTCGGGCAGGCAGTCGGACGCGGCGAGGGCCCGGCCGGCCGCGGGGGCGTCACGGCGGCCGCGCGCGGCCAGCGGACGCAGTTCGTCGGGGACGCCCTCGGGCCAGGCCGACTTGGCGTGCCTCAGCACGACCAGCCGGCGCAGCTGGCCCGCGCCCGCCCCGCCGCTCACGCCGGCCCGCCGAGGTCGCGGGTGAGGTCGAGGGCGAGCAGCCGGTCGGCGTAGGCGCAGGTCTCGAAGCGGGCGCCGTCCGGGATCTCGGGCTGGTCCTCCATCCAGCGCAGCACCCCGAGGACACCGGGCACGTCGAGGTCGTCCTCCCAGGCGTCCCGCAGCCGCCCCCGCACCTTCTCGGGCACCGGCCGCGAGGGGCTGCGCGCCCATCGGGCCACCGACTGGCGCAACCGCCCGAGCCGTCGCCCGGCCGCGTCGAGGGCGCCGGCGGCGAGACGGACGGCCGTGCCGCGCGGGGCGTCGAGGAGGGCGAGCCGGAGCGCGGCCGGGTCCGCGAGCCCGGTCAGGACGTTCGCGTCCGGTCCGCCGGCGGGGGCCACGGCGACGGTCACCCCGGTGCCGGGCACGGCCGCGTCCCGCGCCGTCACGTGCACGACCTGGGCCTCGCCGAGTCCGGCGGCGAGATCGCGGCCGGACTCGAAGGGACGGATGCCGAGGGCGGTGGCGGCGGCGTGCAGTTCGGCCTGGTGGCGGTCGGCGCTGAGCAGCGGCAGGACCGGGGTGCCGCCGAGCTCCAGGGCGCGCAGCAGGAGGTCGGTGGTGAGCAGGACCCGCAGCCCCGTCAGGTCGTGTCCGGAGACGTGGGCCTCGACCCGGGTCAGGGCACGGCGGGCGGGGACGGCGGGGACGGTCTCACCGGTCTTGGCGTCGAGAATGCGCAGCACGGGCTGAGCGTAGGCGTGCGGAGGGCCGCACGCAGGCACCTTGCGCCGATTCCGGTCGCCGTGGCGGGACATACGGGACATGCGACACCTCGGACCCCTCCGGACCGGGGAATCAGGCCCCGACGGCGGCGGTTGGCCACGGCAGATGTTTCCCCCAGCCGAGGAGGCCGATGGTGTACGGCGACGCAGAGACGGTCCGCAGGATCCTGACCGGGACGGGCGACACCTGGGCGGTGGTCGGCCTGTCGTCCAACCGGGGACGGGCGGCGTACGGGGTGGCGCAGGTGCTCCAGCGGTTCGGCAAGCGGATCGTGCCGGTCCACCCGAAGGCGGAGACGGTGCACGGTGAGCAGGGCTACGCGTCGCTCGCGGACATCCCCTTCGACGTCGACGTGGTGGACGTCTTCGTCAACAGCGAGCAGGCCGGCCAGGTCGCGGACGAGGCGGTGGCCAAGGGCGCGAAGGCGGTCTGGTTCCAGCTCGGGGTGGTCGACGAGGCGGCGTACGAGCGGACGCGGACCGCGGGCCTGGAGATGGTCATGGACCGCTGCCCGGCCATCGAAATTCCGCGCCTGGGCCAGGATCCGAGCGGGATTTGAGCTGGATCTGAGCTTCCTGTCTTACCTTCTTCTCACATTCAGGAACTGAATACGGACATTCTGTGACCCTCGCTCACCTGCGCAAAAGCTTTGGCCAAGACAGGCAAGATCGAGGGTCAAATCTTCGGCAAGGCTCTTCTGCCCTTCCGGAACTCACCCTTAAGTTGTGCCCTCTTGCTCGTTAAATCTGCGTTGAGAAAATGAGAGGCCACTTGACATGGTGAGTGTCGAGAAACCCGCCGTGGAGGACGCTCGTCCTGCCGGCGGTCTGAGGCGGGACGTCGGCCTGATCGGCCTGATGTGGGCCTCAGTGGGCTCGATCATCGGGTCCGGCTGGCTCTACGGCGCTCAGAAGGCCGTCGTGGAGGCAGGCCCCGCGGCGATCATCTCGTGGGTGATCGGCGCGATCGCGATCGTGCTGCTGGCTCTGGTGCACGCCGAGCTCGGCGGCATGTTCCCGGTGGCGGGCGGTACGGCCCGTTACCCGCACTACGCCTTCGGCGGCCTGGCCGGCATGTCCTTCGGCTGGTTCTCCTGGCTGCAGGCCGCGACCGTGGCGCCGATCGAGGTCGAGGCCATGATCGGTTACGCCGGTCACTGGAAGTGGGCCCAGCACCTCCAGCACACCAACGGGACCCTGACCCACAGCGGTCTGGCGGTGGCGGTCGTGCTGATGGCCCTGTTCGCGGGGGTCAACTTCTTCGGCGTACGGGTGCTCGCGCACACCAACAGCGCCGCGACCTGGTGGAAGATCGCCGTACCGCTGGCCGCGATCTTCATCATCGCGATCGGCAACTTCCACCCGTCCAACTTCCACTCCGAGGGCTTCGCCCCGTTCGGCGCCAAGGGCGTCCTGGCCGCGATCAGCACCAGCGGCATCATCTTCGCGCTGCTCGGCTTCGAGCAGGCCATCCAGCTGGCCGGCGAGAGCCGCAACCCGAAGAAGGACCTGCCGCGCGCCACGCTCGGCTCGGTCGCGATCGGCGCCGTCATCTACGTCCTGCTCCAGGTCGTGTTCATCGCCGCGCTGCCGCACAGCAGCTTCGCGCACGGCTGGTCCCACCTGTACTACAAGGGCATCAGCGGACCGTGGGCAGGACTCGCCAGCCTGGTGGGCCTCGGCTGGCTGGCGTGGATCCTGTATCTCGACGCGATCATCTCCCCCGGCGGCACCGGCCTGATCTACACCACCGCCACCTCGCGCGTCTCCTACGGTCTGGCGAAGAACGGCTACGCGCCGAAGGTCTTCGCCAGGACCGACACCAGGGGCGTGCCGTGGTTCGGCCTGATCATGTCCTTCGTCACGGGCGTGATCTGCTTCCTGCCGTTCCCGAGCTGGCAGCAGCTGGTCGGCTTCATCACCTCCGCGAGCGTGCTGATGTACGCCGGTGCGCCCCTGGCGTACGGCGTCTTCACCGACAGGCTGCCGCACCTCGAGCGCCCGTACCGGCTGCCCTTCGGCAAGGTGATCTCCCCGCTGTCGTTCGTGGTCGCCAACCTGATCATCTACTGGTCCGGCTGGGACATCCTGTGGCGGCTCGGACTCGCGATCGTGCTGGGCTACCTGCTGCTCGGCGGGTACGCCTACTACGCCGTCAGCAAGAACCTGCCGGACGCGCCCCGGCTGGACTTCAGGGCCGCGCAGTGGCTCCCCGTCTACCTGCTCGGCATGGGCCTGATCTCCTGGCAGGGCAGCTTCGGCGGCCAGGGACACATCGCCCTGTGGTGGGACATCCTCGTCATCGCCGCGTTCTCCGTCGTCATCTACTACTGGGCCAAGGCGACCGCCTCCACCGCCCAGGACATCGAGCGCAGCATCGACGAGGTCGTGGTCACCGACGCCCCGGCGCACTGACCCGTCCGCTCCCCCTGCGTCCCGTCGGCCACGGTGGCACTGCCGTGGCTGACGGGACACCGTCATAATGCGGGGGTGAATCCCGACTTCCCGTCAGAAGAACGCCGTACGGTCGTCGTCGTGGGCGCCGGGCCCGCCGGACTGACCGTCGGGAACATCCTGCGGGCCGCCGCCGTCGACTGTGTGGTGCTGGAGACCGAGAGCAGGCAGTTCATCGAGACGCGGCCGAGGGCCGGGGTCGTCGAGGAACGGGTGGTGCACGGCCTCCGCGAGCGCGGCCTGGCCGACGCCCTGTCGGCCCGCGCCCAGGCGCACGGCGCGTGCGAGTTCCGCTTCGCCGACGAGCGCTTCCGCTTCGACTACGCCGAGCTGACGGGTCTTCACCACTACGTCTATCCACAGCCGTTGCTCGTGACCGACCTGGTTCGGGAGTACGCGGACGTGCGCGGCGGGGACATCAGGTTCGAGGTGCGGGACGTCGAACTGCACGACCTGGAGACGGACCTGCCCGCCGTGTCGTACACCGACCCCGAGACCGGTCGACGGCACGTCCTGCGCTGCGAGTTCGTGGCGGGCTGCGACGGCGCCCGTGGGGTGAGCCGGGACGCGATACCGGACGGCCGGGTGCGGATCTCGCGGCAGGACCACGGCGTCGGGTGGCTGGCGCTGCTCGCCGAGGCGCCGCCGTCCGCGGACTGCGTGGTGTTCGGCGTCCATCCGAACGGTTTCGCCGGGCACATGGCCCGCAGCCCCGAGGTCACCCGCTACTACCTCCAGTGCCCGCCGGGCGACGACCCGGAGAACTGGTCCCACGACCGGGTCTGGGAGGAGCTGCGCGAGCGGCTCGGCGCGGCCGGCGCACCGCCGCTCAACGAGGGGCCGCTGCTCGAGAAGCGGGTGCTCGACATGCACAACTACGTGGTCGAACCCCTGAGGTTCGGCCGTCTCTTCCTGGCGGGCGACGCCGGGCACCTGACCGCGCCGATCGCCGCCAAGGGCATGAACCTCGCCCTGCACGACGCCTTCCTGCTGGGCGACGGCCTCGTCGCGCGGGTCACCAAGGGCGACGACGCCGGACTGGACGGCTACTCCCACGCCTGTCTGCGCCGGGTCTGGGACTACCAGGAGTTCTCCGCGTTCCTGTCCGGGATCTACCACGGCACCGCCTCCGGTGATCCCTTCCTGGCCGGCACCACCCTGGCCCGGTTGCGGCGGCTGTTCACCTCCCGCGCGGCGGCGACGGCCTTCGCCGAGCAGTACCTCGGCTCGGCCGCCGCCTACTGAGCCCCCCTCAGACGGCCGCGGCCGCCGGGCTTCCGGTGCGGGTCGCGATCAGCGCCGCCCCGGCCAGGACGAGCAGGACGACCGCGAGGGCCATGGCCAGGCGGAAACCGGCCAGGGGTGTGGCCCCCGCGGCCATCAGGGCGGTGGCCGCCGCCGAGCCGAGCACCGAACCCAGCTGCCGCACCGTGTTGTTGACCCCGGAGGCGGCTCCGGCGAGCGGTGCGGGGACGTGCCGCATCGCCTCGGTGGAGAGCGGCGCGATCAGGCAGCCGGTGCCGAGCCCCATGAACATCAGCGGCACCGTGAAGTCCGGTGCCGAGGCGGAGTCCCGCGCCAGCAGGATCACCGCGCCCAGTCCCCCGCAGAAGGACAGCAGTCCGGCCGACAGCACGCGGCGGCCGCCGATGCGGTCGCTCAGGCGCCCGGCGAGCGGGGAGACCACCAGCGAGACCAACGGGGAGGGCGCCAGGGCGAGTCCGGCGCGCACCGCGCTGAAGCCGAGCTCCTGCTGGAAGTAGAGGCCGAGCGGCAGCACGGCGGCGATCAGGGCGGCTCCGATCGCGCCGATCAACACGGTCATCACGGTGAAGCCGCGGTCGGCGAAGAGCCGGAAGGGGATGAGCGGTTCGCTCTCCTGACGCCGTGACTGCTGGCGCAGGAACAGGGCGGCGAGCACGAGCCCGGTGGCGGCGAGGGCGAGGATCCCGGCGTTCCAGGAGTACCGGTCGCCCTCCATCAGGGCGAAGGCGACGCAGGCGAGCGCGGCGGTGGAGAGCAGGACGCCGGGCAGGTCGAGGCGGTGGGCGCGGCTGGTGCCCGGATCGGGCACCAGCAGGAAGGTCAGGGCGAGGACCAGCAGGCCGATCGGGATGTTCACGAAGAAGACCCAGCGCCAGCCGACCGTGCTGACCAGCAGCCCGCCGAGGGTGGGCCCGGAGAGCGTGGCCACCCCGGCGACCGAGCCCCAGATCCCGAGCGCGGTGCCGCGCCGCCCGGCAGGGAAGACGGCCATGATCAACGCCATGGTCTGCGGGGTGAGCAGGGCGGCCCCCAGACCCTGCACCAGACGGGCCCCGACGAGCACCCCGATCCCGCCGGCGAGTCCGCACACCGCGCTGGCTGCGGTGAACACCGCGACCCCGAGGGCGAACAGGGTCCGCCGGCCCGTCATGTCACCGAGTCGCGCGGCCGTCACCAGCAGGGCGGCCAGGACGAGGGTGTAGCCGCTCACGGTCCACATCACCTGGTCGAGACCGGTGTGCAGGTCGCTCATCACGCCGGGGAGCGCGATGTTGACGATCGTCATGTCGAGCAGGGTCATGAAGAACCCGAGGGAGAGGGTGACCAGGACGGCCCAGGGGTTGCCACGGAGCTTCGTCGTCTTCGGCATGCCCAGAAGCATATCCATCAGATGGAGATGCATCAAGATAAGATGCATCTTCGCGAGATACATCTTCTCCGGATGTACTCTGAGGCGCGTGAATGTCATCGACCTCTATCTGCTGGGTCACCGGCTCCAGAAGCTCGCGGAGGCCGCCGTCCCCGCCGACGGCATCGGCGAGCATCCGACCAGCACGGGCACGGTCCTGATCGTCGCCGCCGACCTGCGGGACCACCCCGGCACCACGGTCACCGAGATCGCCAGGCGCACGGGGCTGGCCCAGAGCCAGGTCTCCAACTGCGTGGCCCGGTTGCGCAGCGCCGGGGCGGCCGTGGCCGAACCCGACCCGCGCGACGGCCGCCGTACGCTGCTGAGTCCGGCGGCCGAACCGTCCGACCGCATGCGGGCGGTGCGGGAGACACCGCTGGGCCCGGCGCTCGCGGCGGCCACCAGCGATCCCGACGAGGCCCTCGCCCTGCTGGAAAGGCTCAGCTCCCTGCTTCTCCAGGAGGCTCCGCGGCGGTCTCGGTGAGGCGGTGGTCCGCCACCTTCAGCGCCTCCTCGACCAGCCGCCGCAGGTGGCCGTGGCTCAGCGAGTACACCACCCGGCGCCCCTCCTTGCGCGTACCCACCAGACCGGCCAGCCGCAGCCGTGCCAGGTGCTGGCTGACGGCCGGCCGGGCCGCTCCGCACACCTCCGTGAGCGTGGAGACGTCGGCCTCGCCCGTCGTCAGGGCGTGCAGCAGGGTGAGCCGGGTGCGGTCGCCGAGCAGCGCCAGGAGTTCGGCGGCGAGCGCGAACTGTTCCTCGCCGGGGGTGCGCGGATGCGCATGATGCGCAGGTGATAGGTGCATGCGTGCGCTCATACGCACATAATGGCTGTCGTGGGCACCGCCTGTCCACGCCTCGCGCACCGGAGAGGGGGAGCCGTATGAGCGCCCGGCACGACCACGACCACGCACACCCGGACGACCGGCACCGCCACCAGCACCCGCAGGACCACGTTCACGGCCAGGACGGGCGCGACGGGCACGCCCATGACGAGGGCGACTCCCCTGCCCGCGGACCCGTCCGGGGCGAGGGCGACCCCCGTGACCGGGCACACCGCCACGACCACGGCCTCGCCCACACCCACGGCCACGCGAACGACCCCGCCCAGACCCACGCCCCTGACCCCACCCACGAGGGTGGCCACACCCATGGCCACGGCCACAACCACGGCCACGCCCCTGACCACACTCACGACCTTAGCCATCCCCATGGTCGCGCCCACGACCACGGCCACCCCCCGGGGCATGGGCACTCCCACCGCTCCCCCCTCGGGCTGTGGCAGCGGCTCGGGCATCTTCTGACGCCGCACTCCCATGAGACCGCCGACAAGCTCGACCCCGCGCTGGAGTCCTCGGCGCGGGGCATGCGGGCTCTCTGGGTGTCGCTGGCCGTGCTCGGCGTGACGGCGCTCGCGCAGGCGGTCGTCGTGGCCGTGTCCGGCTCGGTGGCCCTGCTCGGGGACACGGTGCACAACGCGGCGGACGCGCTGACGGCCGTACCGCTGGGCATCGCCTTCGTGCTCGGGCGGCGCACCGCCAACCGTCGCTTCACCTACGGCTACGGACGGGCGGAGGACCTCGCCGGCATCGCGATCGTGCTGACGATCACCGCGTCGGCCGCCTTCGCCGCGTGGACGGCGGTCGAACGGCTGCTGGATCCGCGCCCCGTCGCCCAGCTGCCGGCGGTCGCGGCGGCCGCGCTGGTCGGGTTCGCCGGGAACGAGTGGGTGGCCCGGTACCGGATCCGGGTGGGCCGGGACATCGGCTCGGCCGCGCTGGTCGCCGACGGGCTGCACGCGCGTACCGACGGGTTCACCTCCCTGGCCGTGCTGCTGGGCGCCGCCGGTTCCGCGCTGGGCTGGCAGCTCGCGGACCCGCTGGTCGGGCTGGCGATCACCGCCGCGATCGCGCTGGTGCTGCGGGACGCGGCCCGCGAGGTGTTCCGGCGGGTGATGGACGCCGTGGACCCGGAGCTGGTGGACCGGGCCGAGCGGGCGCTGCGCGAGGTGCCGGGGGTGCGGTCGGTGGGTGAGCTGCGGCTGCGCTGGATCGGTCACCGGCTGCGCGCCGAGGTCGCGGTGGTGGTCGACGGCGAGGCGACCGTACGGCAGGCGCACGCGGTCGCCGTCGCGGCCGAGCACGCGCTGCTGCACGCCGTACCGAGGCTGACGGCGGCGCTGGTGCACGCGGATCCGGCGCCCGCGCCGGGCGAGAACGACCCGCACCTGGCGCTGGCGCACCACCGCGCGGCGCCTCAGGTCTGAGCCGGCCGTACCGGCACGCACAGCCACGCGAGGGCCGCGGCGGTCAGATAGGCGAGCGCGCCGACGGCCATGCTGACGCGCAGCCCGGTGCCGTAGTCGGCGGCCGAGGCGAGCAGGCTGCCGCCGAGCGCCACGCCGGTGGCGCTGCCGATCTGGCGGGTGGTGTTGAACAGGGCGGAGGCGGCGCCCGAGTACTCCGGGGGCGCGGCACCCATCACGGTGGCGGTGGAGCCGGTGAGGGCGAAGGAGGTGCCGAAGCCCGCGGCCATCATCGGGGCGACCAGCAGCGGATAGGCGGGGTCGGTTCCGGCCGCGGCCCACCCGGCCAGTCCCAGGCCGGCCAGGAGCATCCCGGAGACCACCAGCGGCCGGTCCCCGGTGCGGCGGGCCAGCCGTCCGGACAGGACGGAGGCGAACATGGTCATCGCCACCGCCGGGAACAGCGCCAGCCCGGTGCCGAGGGCGCTGAACCCGCGCTGCCGCTGGAACTCCAGGCTGGCCGTGAACACCATGCCGTAGAAGCCGAAGTTGAACAGCAGGCCGACCGCGGCTCCCCCGCTCATCGCCCGGGAGCGCAGCAGGCTCGGCGGCAGGACCGGCGAGCGGGCCAGCCGCTCGCGCACCGCGAACGCCACGGCGGCCAGCGCGGCCAGGCCCACCCCGGCGAGCACCGCCGGATCCGACCAGCCCCGCCGCCCGGCCTCGTTGAGCGCCGCGGTCAGCAGCGCCACCGCCGCCACCACCGCGCACTGCGCGGGCCAGTCCAGCGCCCGGGCCGGGTGCCGGGGCGAGCGGGTCACGTGCCGCAGGGTGAGCAGCAGGCAGGCCACGCCGACGGGCAGGTTGACGAGGAACACCCAGCGCCAGCCCAGCGTGGAGACGAGCAGGCCGCCCAGCAGCGGGCCGGCGGCGGCCGCGACGCCCGCCATCGAACCCCACAGTCCGAACGCCCGCGAGCGGGCGGCCGACTCCGGGTAGGACTGCTGGAGCAGGGCCAGTGAGCCGGGCACGATCAGCGCCGCGCCGAGCCCTTCCGCCAGCCGGGCCGCGACCAGGAACGGGGTGTCGACGGCGAGCGCGCAGGCGGCCGAGGACAGCGTGAACACCGCCACGCCCCAGCAGAAGACCCGCCGGTTGCCCAGCCGGTCGCCCAGCGCGCCGCCGGTCAGCAGGAATCCGGCGAAGACCAGCGTGTACCCGTCGGTGATCCACTGGATGCCGGTGAGCGAGGCCGTCAGTTCCCGGCCGATCACCGGGACGGCGACGTTGAGGGCCGTGACGTCCAGGATCACCATGAAGTACCCGGCGCACACCGCCAGCAGGGGCGCCCAGGACCGTCGCCCACCCACCGGGGCCGACTCCGCGAACGCCATGGCCCCACTCCGTCCCCTCCGCGAGACCCATCGCCGAAAGCCACCATAAGGGACACATGCGCGGATATGAGTCATTCGGTGACGGGGCGTGGCCGGCGGCGGCCGGACATCCGGCCTAGGCGCCGAGCCCTTCCAGGATTACCGCGTTCGGCAGCTGTGCGAACGCCTTGCCCGGGACCAGGAGTTTCCCGCGGCGACGGCCGCTGCCGACCAGCACCCAGGGCAGGTCGACGACGGCCGGGTCCACCAACAGGGCCCAGTCGCGCGGGAGTCCGATCGGGGTGATGCCGCCGTACTCCATGCCGGTCTCGCCGGTCGCGGTGTCCATCGAGGCGAACGACGCCTTGCGGGCGCCCAGTTGACGGCGGACGACCCCGTTGACGTCGACCCTGGTCGTGGACAGGACCAGACAGGCCGCCAGGGTGGTCTCGCCGCCGCGCTTGCCCGCCACGACCACGCAGTTGGCCGACTGCTCGAGCAGTTCGCGCCCGTAGTGCTCGACGAAGACGGCGGTGTCCGCCCACTGCGGGTCGGTCTCGACGTAGCGGATCTGGTCGGCGGGGACGGGGCCTGACCAGGCACGTACGGCGTCGGCCACCGGGGCGGTGAGTTCGTCGAGGCAGTCCGGGGCGGGGGTGGCGGTGTCGAAGTCTCCGATGGGTGCGCGCATGTCGGCACGCTAACAGCCGGCCGGCGGCGGGCTCAGGGCACGGGCGGCACGGAGACCGTCATGACCATCCGCGTCGGGACGTCCCCGGTGTTGCCGTACACATGGGCCTTGTTCGCCTCGAAGGAGGCGCTGGCGCCGGTCGACACCAGGTAGTCGACCCCGTCGACGGTGAGGGTCAGCTCACCGTCGGTGACGTGGACGATCTCCACGGTGCCGGTCGGGTGGGGTTCGGACGGGCTGCTCTCGCCCGGCATCAGGTACCAGTCCCACATCTCCAGCGGGCCGGGCGCCTCGGTGCCCGCGAGCAGGCGGTTGAAGCTGCCGGCCTCGGTGTGCCACAGCCGTACCGCCTTCTCGGCCGGGACGATCTGGACCTTCGGGCCCTGCTCGTAGTCGAGCAGGGTGGTGATGCTGATGCCGAGCGCGTCACCGATCTTGACGACGGTGCCGATGCTCGGGTTGGTGCGGGCCTGCTCGATCTGGATCAGCATGCCGCGGCTGACCCCGGCCCGCGCCGCGAGCACGTCCAGGGTGAAGCCGCGCACCGCACGCCAGTGCTTGACGTTCCGGGCCAGGGACTGGGTCAGCAGGTCGAGATCCGACACGTTCCGTCCAACGTCGAGAGCATCACGGTCCAATATCCTGAATGACAGAATCCGGCCGGATGCACTACCGCGAGGTGTACCCGACCGTTCACCGAACTGTACTGCGGGGCGGTGCCGGTCCCGGCATCGGTGCCACGCCCCGGCGGCTCAGCCCTCGGGTTCCAGTTCGGCCAGCCGGGCCACGTCCTCCGCGTCCAGTTCCGCCAGGGCGCGGAGCTGCTCCGGGGTCGTGCCCGCCGGGATCGGCACCGGCGCGGGGGTGCGCAGCGGGGGCTGCCAGCCGGCCTCGGCGGTCCAGCGCCGTACGACCCGGGCCGGGGCGCCCGCCACCACGGCGTGGTCGGGCACCGTGCCCCGGACCACCGCGCCGGCGGCCACCACCACGTTCCGGCCGATCCGGGCGCCCGGCAGGACGACCGCGCCGGTGCCGATCCAGCAGCCCGGGCCGATCTCCACGGGCTCCATGCGGGGCCACTGCTTGCCGATGGGCTCGTGCGGATCGTCGTAGGAGTGGTTGGTGGAGGTGACGTACACGTACGGGCCGAAGTAGCAGTCGCTGCCGATGGTGACCGTGGTGTCGGCGATCACGTGGCTGCCGCGGCCCAGGACAACGCCGTCGCCGATGCGCAGGATCGGGTCGGGGCCGAGGTCGAGGTCGGGCATCAGGCCCGCGGTGAGGGTGACCTGTTCGCCGACGATGCAGTGCGCGCCGAGGTGGATCCACGGTTCGCCGAAGACCGTGCCGAGCGGGAAGGCCAGGCGGGTGGCTTCGCCGAGGGCGCCGAAACGGAACCGGCCGGGGTGGTCGGCGGTGACGGATCCGGTGCGCTGCGCCCAGGCCCAGACGGCGTGCACTGCGCGTTGGGCGAGGCGGCGGCGCCAGGACGAGAACGTGTTCTTGGGCTTCGGCACGGGGTCACGGTACTCAGCGGGGCGCGCCCGTATGAGGGCGGGCCGCTGTGATCTTCGCCCCAGGCCGTGGCGTAGGTTTCGGGGACATCGACGACGACGGGAGACCGTGATGACGCACAGGGCGCTGATCGTGGGGATCGGCGGACGTGAGCCGGAGATCGAGGACGAGGTGTTCGTGGCGCCCACGGCCTCGGTGATCGGCGATGTGACGCTGCGGGCCGGGGCGAGTGTCTGGTACGGGGCGGTGATCCGCGGGGACGTCGAGAAGATCACCGTGGGCGCTCAGGCGAACGTCCAGGACAACGCCACGCTGCACGCGGATCCCGGGTTCCCGGTGAGCGTCGGGGAGCGGGTGTCGATCGGGCACAACGCCGTGGTGCACGGGGCGACCGTGGAGGACGACTGCCTCATCGGGATGGGGGCGACCGTGCTCAACGGGGCGGTGATCGGGGCGGGGTCGCTGGTGGCCGCGCAGGCGTTGGTGCCGCAGGGGATGGTGGTGCCCGCCGGGTCGCTGGTGGCAGGGGTGCCGGCGAAGGTGCGGCGGGAGCTGAGCGCGGAGGAGAGGCAGGGGGTCACCCTCAACGGGACCCTGTACGCGGAGTTGGGCAAGGCGCATCGCGGGGTGCATGAGTAGGGCGTACGACGGGTGCGGGTGCCCGGGGGCCTGCCGCGCCCACGCGGCGGAGCCGCACATCGACCACGGCCCGCGCCCCTACGGGGCGCTTCAGTCGCCGGCGCCCACCGGTTCGGCTTCCTTCTCGGTGATCTGCTGGGCCTTCTTCGCCTTGCGGCGGACGACCAGCATCGAGGCCAGGCCGAAAAGGACCGCCGCCGCCAGGCCCACGTACGAGAAGCGCTTCAGCCAGTCCTCCGCGACGATGCCGACGTAGTAGACGACCGCCGTCGTGCCGCCCGCCCAGCAGATGCCGCCGAGCAGGTTGGCGATCAGGAACTTCCAGTACGGCATGTGGAGGACGCCCGCCAGGGGGCCCGCGAAGATGCGCAGCAGGGCGATGAAGCGGCCGAAGAAGACCGCCCACATGCCCCACTTCTCGAAGGAACGCTCGGCGGTGGCGACATGGCCCTCACTGAAGTGTCTGGGGAACTTGTTCCCCAGCCAGGCCAGCAGGGGCCGGCCGCCCTTGCGGCCGATCGCGTAGCCGATCGAGTCGCCGATGACCGCGCCGGCCGTCGCGCAGGCGCCGAGGACGACCGGGTTGACGTCCGAGTGCTGGGAGGACAGCAGCGCGGCGGAGACCAGGACGATCTCGCCGGGCAGCGGGATGCCCAGGCTCTCCAGGCCGATCACCAGCGCCACCATGGCGTAGACGGCGATCGCCGGTACCGAGTCGAGCCATTCCTGGACGTGCACCGCCGGTTCCTCCCCTGTCGCATGCTCGTTCCCCAGGAAGGCTACCGGGTCGGCGGGGCACCGCGGCGCCCGCGGCACCGGCCCGCCCCCCGGCCTTCGGTTCTCGGACATCCGGGTGTCATACGGGGCGGGAAGGCTCCCCCGCGGTCCCACCAGCCCGTGGCTCCCCACCCCGGGCCCGCTGTGGAAGGACAACGTCCCCGTGTCCTCACTGTCGCCCCTGCCCTCCTCACTGTCGCCCCTGCCCTCCTCACTGCCGTCGTCCGGCTCCGACGCACCCCCCGTGCGTCCGCTGCCGACGCCCTCGGCGGCGGGCCGGCCGCTCCGGCTCGCCCTGTGCCTGTCCCCTCTGCTCGTCGCCGCGGTCTGGGGCCTGGCCAACCAGACGCTGCTGTACGAGGGCGTCACCCGGCTCACCCGCGCCGAACCCGGCTGGCTGCTGGCCGGGGCCGGTTTCACCTGCCTGACCTGGGTGGTGGCCGCCTGCATGCGGCAGGGCGCGGTGCCCGACCGGCTGCCACCCGGCCTGCTGCTGGCCTCGCAGTTCGCCGCCGGGGCCGCCAACCACGCGCTGCCCGCCGGGCTCGGCGCGCACGCCGTCACGGTGCGCTTCCTGCGTACCCGGGGTGTCCCGCTGGAGCGGGCCACGGCCTCGATCGCGCTGTACTCGGTGGCCAGGTCCGGCGCGAAGACCGTCGTGCTGGTGGTCTCCCTGCTGTCCTCGTCGGCGTGGCGGCGGCTGGGTGAGCTGGTCCCGGACGGCACGGTGCTGGTCCCGGTGGCCGTCGTCGTGGCCCTGGCGGGCGTGGCGACGGCCGTCGTACGACCGCTGCGGCGGCCGGTGACCGGGCTGGTGCGGTGTGCCCTGACCGACGCCCGCGCGGTGCACACCCGGCCGTGCCGGGTGCTGGCCCTGTGGGGCGGGGCGGCCGTGATACCGCTGGTGCAGGCGAGCGTCCTGGCCTGCACCGGGGAGGCTCTGGGGCTCGGGCTGTCGTGGGGTGACGTCTTCCTCGCGTACCTCGCCGCGGGCACCGCCGGCGGCGCCGTACCGGTGCCCGGCGGGGTCGCGGTGGACGCGGCGCTGGTGTTCGCCCTGGCCGCGTTCGGCTCCCCGTTGGCGGTGGCCACCGCGACCGTGATCGGCTACCGCTTGCTGACCGACTGGCTGCCGCTGCTGCCGGGTGCCCTGGTGCTGTCGGCGATGATCCGCGCGAAGGCGCTGTGAAACGCGCTGTCGAAGACGCTGTGAAACGCGCTGGCGAAGGCGCTGTGCGCGGTCGCCCGGCCGTCAGTCGCGGCGGGCGACGACACGGTAGGCGTTGGACAGGCGGAGACGGTGCGAGAGGGGCCGTACGGCGAAGCGGTCCAGGAGGGTGCCGGCGATCAGGGCCGGGACGCCCGCGATGAGCAGGGCGGCGCGGAGCGTCCTGCGCAGGGCGCCGGGCGGTTCGGGCAGCCAGGGGGCGTCGTCGTGCGGGGCGGTGTGGTCCAGGGCGAGCCAGACGGCGGCCAGCAGGTCGACCGGGTCGTGGGCCTCGGCGTGCTCTTCGGCGACCACCGTGAAGCCCAGTTCGGTGAGGCGTGCGCGGAGGTTGGCGACCGGGACGAAGTGCAGGTGCTGCGGCTGGAGCCAGGGCAGCCACCAGCGGCCGAGCAGGCGGGCGTAGCGGCTCTCCGGGTCGGGGACCTCGATGAGGAGGTGGCCTCCTGGGCGTACCGCCTCGTGGGCGGCGCGCAGTTCGCGGTCGGGGTCGGTGCTGTGTTCCAGGTAGTGGAACATGCTGACCACGTCGTAGCGGGCGGCGAGTTCGGGGGCCAGGTCGGGGAAGGCGCCGCGGTACGCGTGCTCGACGCGGCCCTCACGGGCGGCGAGGTGGACGCCGTCGGTGAAGTCGAGGCCGTCGAAGGCGGTGCCGGGCAGCACCTCGCGGGCGGCCTCGCAGAAGTGGCCGTGGCCGGTGCCGACGTCGAGCCAGTTCTTGGGCGTCGGATCGTGCGGGACCATGGACTCGGCGCGGCCCCGGTACATCTTGGTCCGGCCGCCGAAGGTGCCGCTCATCTTCTGTTCGCCGAGGCCGTCGTAGAAGTCGCGGTAGTAGAACTCCAGCCCGCTCTCGCTCAGTCGGGGGTTCTGGAAGGTGTGCCCGCAGTCCTGGCAGCGGTCGAGGACGAAGACACCGGGCTTGTGCTGGAGCAGGTCGGTGGTGCGCAGCCGGGTGGCCAGCCGGTCAGAACCGCACCAGGGGCAGGTGGTGCGCGGCGGTTCGAAGAACCGGCCGGTGCCCTCGGCCAGGTCCCGCCGGTAGGCGGGGCGCAGTGCCTCGATCTCGCTCGGCTTGCTCATCGGCTCTCCTCGGCTGCGAGTGTCTCCAGGTGGGTCGCCGCGGCCTGCGCTCCGCCCGCGGCCCGGAACGCGGTGCGGATGCGGGCCGCCGCCGCGCGGTGGGCGGGTTCGTACAGGACGGTGTCGAGGACCGCGCCCAGCTTCGGGGCGGTGACCCGCCCGAACCGCACGCGGATGCCCGCGCCCGCGTCGACGACCTGTCCGGCGATCACGGGCTGGTCGTCGCGGATGGGGGCGACGACCAGCGGGACGCCGTGCCACAGCGCCTCGCAGACGGTGTTGTGCCCGGCGTGGCAGACGACCGCGTCGACCCGTTCCAGGAGCGGGAGCTGGGGCAGGGTGGGCAGGATCAGGACGTCCTTGTCGTCGGCGGCCGCGGGCAGGGTGCCGCCGGGGTCGGCGACCAGCGCCTGGACCCGGTCGGCCCGTTCGCGCAGGGCGCTGACGCACTCGGCGAGGAACCGCCCGCCCACGTCCGCGTTGGCGGTGCCGAGGGAGACGAGGACGCGGTCCCGGCTGGGGTCCAGCCACTGCCAGGGGAATCCGTCGGCGGCCGGTCGCGCGGAGATCGACGGGCCGACGTGGCGGACCGCCGGCCGGCCGGTGGGGCCCGCGAGCTCGGGGGTGGTGAAGGCCAGCGTCAGGTGCGGCGAGAACCGCGGGTCGGCGGTGCCGGCCGGGTCCCCGACGCGCTCGCGCAGTCCGGCGAGGCGGTCCCGGAGCCAGGCGGCGACCTTGGGTATTCCGTCGTAGGCACCGCCGAACTCGGCGGAGGTGGTCGCGGAGGTCGCCCAGGGCAGCCCGAGCCGCTCGGCGACCAGGGCACCGGCGAAGGCCTGCTGGTCGGCGACGACCACGTCCGGGCGGAAGTCCGCGGCGGCCGCCCGGACCCCGGGGGCCATCGCGTCCGCCAGCGGCACCAGGAACCACTCCCACAGGAACCGCAGCGCCTCCGCACCCCGCAGGTCGGCGGGCCGCTCCCCCTCGGCGGCGCCCGCGCACGGGTACACGGTGGCGTCCGGTCCCGCCAGCCGCCGCACCAGCCCGGCGTCCGGGCAGACCCAGGCCACCCGGTGACCGCGGGCGCCGAGTTCGGCCGCGACGCCGACGGCCGGGTTGATGTGCCCGACCAGCGGCGGTACGACGAACAGGAAGCCGCTCACCGGGCCCCGGCCGTCCGTGCCGCGCCGACCGAGTGGATCAGCTCCAGGATGTGCCCGCCGACCGTGCCGGCCGCCTCGACCAGTACGGAGTGCTCGTGCCCCGGCAGCACCACCGCCCGGTAGTCGGGCAGCAGCGACTCCTTCAGCGGGACCACGGCCACCAGGTCCGAGTCTCCCCCGTACACCCCGAGGACCGGGCAGCGTACGGCGCTGATCTGCTCCTCGGTGAGGACCCGGCTGGCCGGGATGTCCCGGCCGAGGCTGGTCTCGCGGGCGAGCCGGGCCGCGCCCTTGGCCAGCCGGGCGGTGTTGTGGCTGCGGTTGGCGGTGATCCAGGCGATCGCGTCCGGTTCGTTGTGGGCGAGTTCGGTGACGACCCGGTGCAGGATGCCGCCGAGTTTCTCCGCCCAGGCGGGGGTGGCGGGTTCGGACTCGATGAGGGTGAGGCTGGCGGCGCGTTCCGGGTGGCGGGCCGCCCAGCCGAAGGCGATGGTGCCGCCGTAGGAGTTGCCGACCAGGTGCACCGGACCGGTGACCGACAGCCGGTCGAGCAGGGCCTCCAGGTCGTCGATGTTGTGGTCCAGGGTGTAGCCGCCGGACGGGCGTTCGCTGCGGCCGTGGCCGCGCAGGTCGTACATGAGCACGTCCAGGCCGGAGGCGGCGAAGGCGGGGGCCACCGTGAAGTAGTAGCTGGCCAGGCTGTCGGTGAGCAGCCCGTGGACGAGGACCACGGTGGCGAGCGGGGTACGGCCCTCCGCCGGGCCCATGCGCTGTACGTGCAGCCGGACGTCTCCGGTGTCGACCATCGCCATGGTTCAGCCCGCCTCCGTGGCCTTCAGACTCCACACCACGTACTCCACGAGCCGGCCGACGGTCAGCCCGATGATCTCGTCGAACTCCATCCCGGCCAGGAACTCGGCGAAGTTGACCCGCTTGCCGTACCGCTCCTCCAGGAGCCCGGCGAGGGTGACCAGGTCGATGGACTCCAGTTCCAGGTCGCGGTTGAAGGTGGTGTCCATGCCGATCTCGGCGTCGTCGTCGCCGTACTCCTCCAGGAGGGTCCGGAGCATCCGCGTGAGGTCGGCGAGCACCGCCTCCTCGTCGGCGCGGACTTCGGGCTCGGTGGGGTTCATCGCGGGTCCTCCTGTGGGTCTGCGGCTGCCGGTCCGGTCGTCCAGGCCACGACGTACGCGCGGTCCGGCAGTGCGGGGGGATTGCGGACCGGCGCGCAGTGCACCGGGTAGGCGCGTTCCAGCCGGCCCGAGACCAGCAGCCGGCTGCCGTCCGGGGCCGCCTCCAGCACCGTGAAGTCCCGTGGCCGGCCGCCGAATCCGGTGCCTTCCGCCTTGGCGACGGCCTCCTTGGCGGCCCAGAACCGGGTGAACCACAGTGCCGGGGAGCCGTTTGCCGAGAGCGCCCGCAGCAGCCGGAGTTCGTCCGGGCCGAGGGCGGCCTCCACGGCGGCCGGATCGCGTTCGGTGACCACTTCCAGGTCGATGCCCGGGCCGGGTTCCGGGCGGTGCGGGCGTACGATCGCCACCGCCGCCTCGGCCCGGTGGGCCAGCGAGACGTCCAGCGCGGGCAGGGTGCGGCCGTGCCTGCCGGTCACGTACGGCCGCCCCGACTCGTCGTTGTCGACCTGGAGTTCACCGGGGAAGACGGGTCCCTCGCCATGCTGCCACAGCCACTGCCGTACCGCGTCCTTGGCGGCGATCCGGCCGAGCAGCCACTGCCGGCGGCCGCGTGGCGGGTGCTCCGCGTACCGCGAACGCTCCACCCCTGCCAGTGAGTTGCGCATGATCAGCTCGCGGGAGGCCAGGTCCGGCCAGCGTTCGTGGACCAGGGCCCAGCCGCCCGGCCGGGCCTCGGAGAGCGTGTGGCGCTCGGGGAAACGCTCGACGGGACGGGTCCGCGGGTCGTTGTCGAAACGCCGGTCCTGCCAGCCGTCGATCCGCGCCCACACCCGCGTGCCGACGGTGAGTTCCACGTCCGCCTCGAGGACGGTGTCGGTGAGCGAGGTGATCCGCACCAGGCAGCCGACCTGGGTGCCGGGGGCGGGGTCCGGTCCGTGGAAGCGCATCCGCCGCATCTGGACCGGGAAGACGACGGTCCGTTCGGCGCGGGTGGCCATGATCCAGTAGCCGAGGAGCTGGCCGACGTTGTCGAGCAGGGCGCCCGGGGCGGCGGGTGCGGTGATCACCCCGCGGACGTGCCGGTCGCCGATCGCGGTGAGTTCGGTGACGCCCTGGAAGGCCGGGCCGTGGAACATCCAGCGCTCGGAGTAGAGCTGGGCGGCGGTGTGGTCGGGCGTGCGTTCGGGGGCCGGGGGGCGGG